>CAMOGQ010000203.1 GCA_946614165.1 uncultured Lachnospiraceae bacterium | reverse complement strand
ACAATGCTTACACCACTTGTTCCTATTTGGTTTATAAACAATTCAAAAATTCGGACCATAATATGAAGCTCCGTATCCGTCTCAGCCAGATCATAGCTGTCTATCACAGTCTTATCGTGTTTTCTTAAGATTTCCTCCCATCCGATGGCTGTAGTATTCTCATCCCGTCTTTGATCTCGATAAACTTCAGAATTCTTTCCAGGTGGGCGCAGTCCTGTGTCTGCCGGTCATAAAAATCTTTCGCCGCAAAACTATCTTCAAATCCCTTCCGGTTCTTATCTATACTTGCCCTGATATCCTTCTGTATTAATTCCTATGTAACGGCTCTGTTCATTTTCAGGTATCTTTAGAACTCGGTGTGTAAGCAGGCAAAAACAGGCAGGACGCCCAGGTGAAAGCTATATTCAGGCCGTCTTATGCCCTGAGACGTACTGCATCAATCCATTTCGACAAGGAGCGCATCTTTCGGATCAAAATAATCATTCAAATCGCTGCTTAATCCTCCGGCTTTCCACGCCTGATCGAATGATATGTCCTTTATATTGCTCAGATAAACAAATGTAGTGTCTTTCGCAGTGCCTGCCATTCTTCCCTTTATTTCAAGGCGGTATTTGTAAAGATGTTCTCCGCATTTCCAGCGGCCATCCGACATTTCATAATAGGTGTAAAGATTCCCTTCGTATGTTTTCTTTACAGACGCTTCTTTCGTGCAGGCAGAAAAAACAAGAGCCATCACAATCAATGTAAGGCAGACTTTTTTCAATCTTGTCCCCCTTTCTTTTTCTGTTCTCTTTTCGGATATTCATTTCATTTCAGATTGATACACCAGATTTTTATTAGTCCCAAAGGGAAGAAAAATGGCAGAAAAGGAAAGATCTGTATTCGGCAAACATGGGATCGTCCAAGTGATCACGAACATAATTTGCATGCATTTTCTGTTCCTCCGGATCTATTTCCTTATAGCGATGGACGATCACATTCCCGCAGGCTTCCTCTCTGAGTATTTCAGCGTATAGATCCGGAATGTGTTCATGCAGAATTACCCGCACTGCAGCATGGCTTTCCCAGGTATGTCCGCTGACATTTGTTAAACTTCCACCCGATACCGGCCTGTATAAGAATCCTTCTTTTCCCCTGTACATGATCGCAAGCTGGTCAGGAAAGCGTTCGTAGTAATGCTGCATACCATCTTTGAGGCCCATGGTGACGAAGTTTTCTTCTCTGCTTCTGCAGCAGACCAGGGCATAGACCCGGTCTGACGTAAAATATGCGACCATGCTTCCGTCAGCATGAGATTCTGCATTTGCAAGAATGATATCCATTCCTCTGACAATGCTGCCGTGATATAAAACCATATCCTGAACCATGAAAAGACTCCTGCAGCAAAACATTTATTATTTTCTGCGTTTTCTGTAAATGGACCGTGCTCCGAGAACTGTAATGACCAGGATGACAAAGGCCAGGACCAGCATGATTCCGTCACCATCATGAATGCCGCAGTAGAAGCAAAACCCGATCAGACCGCCAAAAACACCGATCAGAACTGCTGCGGCGATGATGCGTACCGGTAAAGGGACCTTCTTTTCCATAGAGGCTTCCAGTGATCCCTCAAGGATCAGCTCAAACAGGATTTCCAGAATCGTTTCCATCTGTACACCTCATCAAATCTGCTCAGCCGTACACTTCGTCAAACAGAACCGAAACAGATCCTTCGCTGCAGAACTCCCGTACAGAATAGCCAAGATTTGGAGCTTTATAAGAAGCGTCTCCTCCGGCATCCTTCAGTGTCTGCAGGACATTTCTGAGGTCTTCATGCAGCTCATTGGTAAAGATCCTGTCCTTCATCTCGATGTGATCCACATAGTTGTAGGATGGAAGGATCTGTTTTGCCTGAAGGGCGAACCGGTTCATGCCGGAATTGCCATAGGAGTCAACTGCATTGACGTCTGCTCCGAGGTCCAGCATCTTCTTCAGTATGGCCAGAGCCTCTTCTGCTCTCTCTTTATTGGAAAAGACGCGAAAACCCATATATGTGTCATTCGTATTCCACCTGCTGAGCATGACTGCACAGTTAATTGCATCATGCAGGACCGGCGTTCTCCATGCGTTGCAGCAGGATTCGTCTTCGATAAAGTTCACGTCTGCTCCCATATCGATCAGATAGTCTGCGATCGCTGTATTTCCAGTTTTCAGGGCTACCTGCAGTGGCGACTGTCCGTCATCCTTTTTGGGCGGCTGTTTGGCAGTGCAGCTTACCAGTTCCGGTTTCTTTTCTATCAGCTTCTTTACTGTATCCAGATCGCCATTTCGGATTGCATTAAAAAGTTTTTTCATCTGTGTGCTTCCTCCTATATATATGTCTGCATGGCGTTTTTTATCCTCTGTCCAGCATTTCCAGAGCTTCTTCGAGACTTACACTTTCCACCAGTTCCTCCCAGATATCTTCGTTGTAATACCGGACGGTGGTCTCTCCTGTCATATAGTCGTTATCGAAGGTGGTATTAGCGCCTTCGGGTATGATGACGGTATAGCCTCTTTCGAAGGCGGATTTTACAGTGGCGTCAATACAGTAGTTGGTCTGAAGGCCGATGATCATCAGCCTGGAGTCTTCCTGCTTCTCCATGTATTCCCTGAACTCTCTGCAGCCGAAACAGCTGTTGATGGTCTTTACGAATACCTTTTCACCCTGCCATGGCCGTACCTGCTCTATAATGTCAAATCCGCTTTCCCCTTCGGAAAGGGCGCTTCCGGGACCCGCATCGTGTTTGAAAAATATCACTTCGGTGCCGCTCTTTCTGGCAGCATCGATCAGTCGTACCGTTCTGTCCATAAAAGTGTCAAAAGCATACAGCTCTTCATCCACTATGCCCTCCTGCATATCCACGACCAAAAGAATCATTGAATATTCCTCCTCCCTCAGTACGTTTTCTTTATCAGTATCCGGATCAGCAGACTTGATCTCTGCATCCGTTCTGCCTTTTCAGGACCATACGAATCTCGGCAGCTTCAATGACTTCATTTATCTTTTCTCTTCCGTCATGAGCGAAACCGCATTTGAGATAGAAACGGACAGCTCTTTTATTCTCCTTTAATGTCCAGAGGCAGATCTCGGGATAGTCCTTCAGCTGATCCAGCGCCGCATTCATAAGACTTCTGCCAACGCCTTTTCCGTAATAGTCCGACAGAACATACATAGCGAAGACCTCTCCTGTTTCCGGCGGATATCCTTCCCGATGCCCGTATCCGGCAAAACCGACGACCCGCCTGCCGTCCATGGCGATTAAGATACCGTCCTTCCATTGAAAAGCAATTTCTTCGCATTTTTCCGGAGTCATCTTTTCAAGGTAATCCTGTCTGATCATGCCGGGATATGCTTCCTGCCAGGCTTTCCAGTGGACATAGGCCTTGCCTCTTATCTCTTCCTCTGTTTCTATACTTTTTATGACAATGCCCATAGGCACCTCTCGAAATTTCATTCTGCGGTCGGCTGTAAAAGGGTATCCTGCCATATCCTCCCCCGGCGCCCGGGCAGGTGAATGGCTTAGTATCTCTTTTCTGCTCTCATATATTATACTGTCAGTTATTGGATCCCGAAATAAAGCACAGAGTATAATCCCCGTATTCGCAGAACATCAGGTCAAAGACAGAGTAGAAGGAAGAAAGGCCGTCCGGTCCGCCCAGTTCGTCCTGCAGATTCCTGACATCTTCGAAGACCATGACTCTTCGGGGACTGCCGAAAAGGCTTTTTGTCTGATCTGCAATAATCTTCCAGCAATCATCGCCGCTGACATCCTTTAAGGTCTCCTCAAAGCCGCAGGGGGAGGGAAGCAGCTTTTCCTTCCGGTTTATGATTTCATAAAAATCATAGAATTCCGTCAGGTAATCCTTCCCGGAAAATAAACTCACCCCAGTCTCATAGACCATGGCAAGTTTGTTCAGGTCACTGATCCTGTCAGACAGATTCTGATCCACCTTCATGATAAAAATTCCCCCTTGTAAAACAGTACAGACTCACGGCAGTTGGTTACAGTCTTCTCTCAGCCACAGTCACCATATATATGTCCGAATGAACGACGGTCCCTGTTTCGGAAAAATGATTTTTATGCCAGAAATGCTCTGCCTGCGGGTTGCCGGAGACCCAGCCCAGGCGGATCCGCAGAAAGCCAAGGCCCCCAAGAGCCTGGCACAGGGAATCAATGATCCTGGTCTCGACTCCTGCATTCTACACAGAAACATCTGTCATGAAAAAGCCGATCAGTGCCGTCTCTTGGTCAGGATATCCGTAAATCAGATCCATAACGGCAATGAGTCTTTCCCCTTCATACCAGCCCAGGAAATATTTATCGCTGAGTTCCTTTCCCGGCCGGCGGCAGGGCCGAAAAATCCTCTTTAATGCTTTCTCTGGTGACAAAGGGCGGACAGTAACTGTAATTACAGAGGGTTTCCCCTGCACAGGCCGTATATTTCCTCTAAATTGTCCTTTGTCAGCCGCCGCACATCGTATTGGTCAGAAAATCCTGAAATATCCATTTCCACTTATACCTGAATCAGTCCAGTCTCATTTTT
>CAMOGQ010000202.1 GCA_946614165.1 uncultured Lachnospiraceae bacterium | reverse complement strand
CAGTTCATCGTCAACTGCCTCAAGTACTGGGTCACCGAATACCATGTGGACGGCTTCCGTTTTGATCTGGCCAGCATCCTGGGCCGTGACCAGTCGGGAGCCCCTATGAAGAATCCTCCCCTGCTGGAGAGGATCGCCTATGATCCCATCCTCTACAGCACCAAACTGATCGCGGAAGCCTGGGACGCCGGCGGACTCTACCAGGTGGGTGCCTTCCCTGCCTATCACAGGTGGGCCGAGTGGAACGGCCGCTACCGGGATGCTCTGCGGGATTTCCTCAAGGGCAACTACTGGAACGCCCCCGAAACGGCCAAGAGACTGGCAGGCTCCCCGGATCTTTACAACGGGGTCTACGAGGGACACGAATCCTCCGTCAACTTCATCACCTGCCACGACGGCTTTACCCTTTACGATCTTTTTACCTACAGCCGCAAGCACAACGAAATGAACGGCTGGAACAATACGGACGGGGCCAATGACAACCGCAGCTGGAACTGCGGCGTGGAAGGGCCTACGGACGATCCGGTCATCCGGAATCTCCGCTACAAGATGATGCGCAATGCCATTACCGTGCTGATGATGAGCAGAGGCACGCCCATGATCCTGGCGGGAGACGAATTCGGAAATACCCAGTTCGGCAATAACAACGCCTACTGCCAGGATAACGAGATCTCATGGCTCAACTGGGACTACTTAAAACGCAACCGTGATTTCTTCGAGTTCTACAAGAGCGTCATCCATCTGCGCAAGAAGCATCCCGTGATCCGCAAGAAGCTGGGCAAAGCCAAGTGCGGACTGGACGAGATCGTGACCTGCGGGGCCAATCCGGACGATCACATCATCACCAGGGACAACCGGGTCCTCTGCATCCTCTTTGCAGGCTATGACAAGGAGAAGCGCAGGGACGACGTAGTCTACATGGCCATCAATGCCCACTGGGAGCCCTGTGAGATCCGCCTGCCGGCCCTCAATGCCGGGCTTTCCTGGGGCATCTGCGTGGATACGGACGCGCCCGGTCAGGACTATTACCATGAAGAACCTGTTTTTATGACCAGGCCCATGTTCCTCTTAAAGGAGCGGAGCGTAGCGGTCTTTACGCTGTATGACCAGTAAACAGACCTGTAAGGAGTAAGTATAAGACAGGGATCCTGCAAAGGAGGTCCCTGTCTTTTTCATTTGAAAGAGAGGTAGAAACATGCCCAATCTGAAGATACTGGTAGTGGACGACGAAGCCAGAATGCGCAAGCTGGTCCGGGATTTCCTGGTCCGGGACGGATACACTGTGGCGGAAGCCGCGGACGGGGAGGAAGCTTTAAGCGTCTTCTTCGACCAGAAGGATATAGCCCTGATCATCCTGGACGTCATGATGCCCAAGATGGACGGTTACGAAGTCTGCGAGGAGATCCGCAGGGTGTCGAAGGTCCCCATCATCATGCTGACCGCCAGGTCCGACGAGAGAGACGAACTCAGGGGCTTTGATCTGGGCATCGACGAATATGTGACCAAGCCCTTCAGCCCCAAGCTTCTGGTAGCCAGAGTAGAGGCCATCTTAAGACGGAGCGGCGCGGACAAGGCGGAGGATACCCTGGAGTTGGGCGGCATCCGGGTCGACAAGTCCGCCCACGAGGTCACCATAGACGGAAAGTCCATCGAGCTGTCCTTCAAGGAATTCGAGCTTCTGACCTATTTCATGGAGAACAACGGAATCGCCCTGTCCAGGGAAAAGATCCTGAACAATGTATGGAACTATGACTACTACGGGGATGCCCGTACCATCGATACCCATGTCAAAAAGCTCCGCTCCAAGCTGGGAGAGAAGGGAGATTTGATCCGGACCATCTGGGGCATGGGATATAAATTCGAAGCGTAAAGGGGAGGCGCCCTCTTGGATCATAAGAAAATATCTCTGCAGGCCCAGTTCACCATCATATTTTTCTTCCTGATCGCAGGAATGATCCTCTGCCTTGTTCTGGCCAACTCCGTGTTTCTGGACGACTTTTACAGGGACAGCCGTGTCACGGCCCTGAAAAAGTGTTACGAGAGCCTGACAAAGGCCGTGGAGGAGGGAACCATCTCTTCCGACGAATATGATGTGGAGCTTCTGCAGATCAGCAATAAGGACAACATCGGCATCATGATCGTGGATGCCGATTCCATGACCCTCAAATCCTATGCCACGGATGCGGATACCATGTACAGACGCATGTGGGAGCGCACCCTGGGGACTACGCCGGATATCAGCGAGCTGGAGGAAAGCCAGAGCCTCCTGCCCTTCTGGAACAGACGGAAAGGAAACGGAAAGGAAGAGGAAAGCGCCGAAGAGGCCCAGGAAAGCACCGACGGGAATACTTCCGGTTCAGAGGAAGAAAACGGACAGGGCAGCCAGCATAAAATATATGATTTCTATATCGTGGAGGAGCTGGAGACCTCTGCATCCTATTCCCTGCAGGTCATCCTGGACCGCAGAACCTCCACCCAGTATCTGGAAATGTTCGGCTTTCTGGAAGACGGCAGCATGTTCCTTCTGCGGAGCGCTCTGGAAGGAATACGGAACAGCTCCAGGATCGCCAACGCCTTCTTCCTCCGCATGGGCCTTGCCATGGCCCTTTTGGGCGCCATGATCGCCATGTTCCTGGCGGGCAATGTTACAAAGCCCATCCGGGAGATCACGGATATCTCCAACCGCATGAAGGAACTGGATTTCTCCAGGAAATACCAGGGAGTAAGCCGGTCCGAGGAAGTGACGGAGCTGGGACGCAACATCAACGAGCTGTCGGATATCCTGGAGGAGACCATTTCCGAGCTGAAAACAGCCAACAACGAGCTGCAGAAGGACCTGGAGCGAAAGGAAGAGATCGAAGCCATGCGGCAGGACTTCCTTTCCAGCGTGACCCATGAGCTCAAGACCCCCCTGGCCCTGATCCAGGGCTACGCCGAGGGCCTGCAGGACGGTATGGCCGACGATCCTGAAAGCAGGGAATTCTACTGCGAAGTCATTGTGGACGAAGCCGGCAAGATGAACAACATGGTCAAAAAACTCCTGACCCTGAACCAGCTGGAATTCGGAAACAATCAGGTCAGCATGGACCACTTCGACGTGGTGGAGCTGGTGAATAATTACATTGCCAGCGCCAGACTGCTGGCCGAACAGCAGGGGATCCGCCTGAGCGTACAGAAATCCGGCCCCATCAAGGTCTGGGCGGACGAGTTCCTGGTGGAGGAGGTCTTCCAGAACTACTATTCCAACGCTCTCCATCACGTGGAAGGAGATAAGGTCATTGATATCCGCTTCGAGCAGAAGGAAAAATGCGTCCGGATCAGTGTCTTCAATACCGGAAAGCCCATCCCCGCAGAGGCTCTGCCCCACCTCTGGGAGAAGTTCTACAAGGTGGATAAGGCAAGGACAAGGGAATACGGCGGCTCCGGCGTGGGGCTTTCCATTGTCAGGGCCATCATGAACCTGCTCCACCAGCAGTACGGCGTCGTCAACTACAACGACGGTGTCATGTTCTGGTTCGAACTGGATACCGGGATCAGCAAGCCGGAGATTGAGGAAGGAGACTTCCTGGATCAGTCCGGGGAGGACGATATCATGGACGGTGAATACATTCAGCTTTAGGAGGTCGGGAGAAGGAACATATGAATTCATCTGAACTGGTACGTAAACACATCGATTTCTACGGCTGGGTCCAGGGCGTGGGCTTCCGCTGGAGGGCCCGCCAGGCCGCAAATCTGTATGACTGTACAGGCTGGGTCAGGAATAATCCGGACGGCAGCGTTACCATGGAGATCCAGGGAAAGGAAGAATGCATCGATCAGGTCATCATTGCCATTGAACGCGGCTCCTACGTGCGGATCGAAAACATGCGGTGTAAAACAATTCCTCTGGCAGAGCATGACCAGGGGTTCCGGGCCAGATAAAGAAAATCATCATGCCGCTGAAGAAACCTCTGCACTATAGGGAGATATAAATGAAGAAAGCAGTCAGAGTATTCAGCCGGATATTTATTTCATTATTCCTTATCATCCTGGGAGCCGGCGCCTTTTTCCTGTACCTGATGTATAAGGATCCCGGCCCTGGCAGGCCGAAGGCCATAGACAGCGGGAACGGTTTCGTGCAGGCATGCGGAACAAACCTTTACGACGGAGACGGCAGAATACTGCAGCTTAAGGGCGTCAATCTCGGCAACTGGTTCATTCAGGAATTCTGGATGGGGGTCAGCAGCGTGGGAGACTACGACACCGGAATCTATACCCAGGTGCGGGCCGATGCGGCCATGAAGGACAATCCCAATCTGACGGATGAGCAGATCAGGGAACTGAAGGATCTGTATCTGGACCAGTATATTCAGGAGGAGGACTTCCGGATCATCTCTGAACTGGGGATGAATACGGTCCGTATTCCTTTTACCTGTTACAACCTGACAGAGGACGGATATGTCCTGAGCGGGGATGCCTTTGACAGGCTTGACTGGGCTGTGGACATGTGTGAAAGATACGGCCTGTATGCCGTGATCGATCTTCACGGTGCAGTGGGATCGCAGAACCAGGATATTCACTCCGGAGACGATGCCCGGTATGACCTCTACGGGAATGAGAAAAACGAAGAAAGTACGGTTTCCCTGTGGAAGAAAATTGCTGAGCACTACAGGGAC
>CAMOGQ010000201.1 GCA_946614165.1 uncultured Lachnospiraceae bacterium | reverse complement strand
TGAGGAAATACAATTATTTACTATAATTACAGGGTTTTTGCTATATAAAGATTATAAAAAGGAGCCAACTGGCTCTTTTTTTAATTATATCTGATAAAAACACGAAATTGTAAATAATATATAAATAATAAGGATAATTTATGTTCATAAATGTAAATATATGATATAATAAATATCATACAGGAGGAATAACGGATGGGAAAACGAAGGACTGCATGGAACCATAAAACGTATCTGCGTTTTCTTAATGAAGGACGCGGCCGGGGTAACCTGGCCGACTATAAACCATGGATCACTACGCATGACTTTCCTTCCAGGGGAAAGGTAGTCCGCATGCTTGGAAAAAAGACAAAGCGGATCCATCATCTGCTCTCTCAGCTTGAGAAGACCTTTTTCGTGATCCTGGATAATGATCCCGACGTCGAAGACATCAAAGAGCAGTACCCTCTTCCACTGTATGAGACACAGCTGATCGCTGCAAGATTAGGTATAAAACATCCGGAGATCAGCGGATTCAGCTATGTCATGACGACAGACTTTGTCTACAGTAAGAAGGGGACCTGGCATGCTGTCCAGATAAAGCCGTCAAAATATCTTGAAGACGAAAGGGTGCAGGAGAAGTTCCTGATCGAAAAGGAGTATTACAGACAGATCGGTATTGACTGGTGTGTCCTTACGGAAAAAGATCTGTCGACTGTCATGGCCGCCAATTACCTCTGGCTTGGCGCCGGGGAAAGGATCGATGTCCTGATACCCTCTCCCGACACACGAAGGCTCCTTGAAGACGTCTTTCTTGAGATGTATCAGGACATCACCATTCCTTTCCGGATCATGATCACTGTGCTGGAGGAGGAATTCGATCTGATCCCCGGCACAGCAATGCAGCTCTTCAAATCACTGGTGCTCGCCGGCAGGATCAGCGTCGATCTTTCCAGATGTATCAATACTGCCGAGCCAAGGCAGCATCTGTATGGACTATAAAGGGGTATATATATGGGACAGACTATGCGGGGGCCTCTGGTCCTCAGAGGTGAAGTGATACGTGACAGCACGGACGGTTCTCTCTACCGTGTCATCTATATCTGTGAAGGCGGCGCCTTCTGCTACTGGATCAGGCTGGCAAAGGGGAACAACGTCCCCAAAAGGCAGAGCATGGAACAGATCAGTGAGAAGCTCCTGTCCGGGGAGTATGAAGCTGTCATTGACTCCTTCACGGCTGAAGGACATCCGGACCAGGACATCAGCGGGGCCCGCCTTGCCATCAGGGACAGGAACTACGACCTGATCCGGGACATCATCAGCAGAGAACCGGATATATATGACATACACAGGAGGGCGGACATCCTCAGGCAGCAGGAGGAACAGACGGGGGTCAGGATGAACAACCTGTACAAACTTCTGGGAACGTACTGGCGCGGCGGCATGAACAGGAACGCAATGCTGCCCGACCTTTCGAAACGCGGCCGGAGGCCGGAGGACTTTGTACCTTCTGTAAAGCTGGGCAGGCCCGGGAAAAAGGGGGAGAACGGCAAGATCCTTTCTGCAGAGGATCGCGAGAGGTTCGCCAGAGCGATACAGCTCTATTACTACAAGGACACAAAGCCTACCCTGCACGAGGCTTATGATGATATGATAGCCCATATGTATGTGGCCCCCCGGTTTTCCGGAGATACCGACCCTGAACAGCTTCCGCCTGATGAAAAACCATCCTTCGCCCAGTTCTACTACTGGTACCGGAAGAACAAAGATGCTGTGGCAGAACGCAGAGAGCGCGAGAAGGAGCGGTACGACCTTAAATACCGCGGGATCACCGGAAGCAGCGAGACCTTTGTGCCGGGGCCCGGAATGGCAGCACAGATCGACGCGACGATCGCCGATTTCTATCTTGTCCGCGAAGACCACCGGGACGAACTGGTGGGAAGGCCGGTGATGTTCTTTGTCAAGGATGTCAGGACCCGGATCGTCATGGGGATGCACATCACACTGGAGAACGCGTCATGGAACAGTGCCCTGATGGCACTGAAGAACACCGCTGAAGACAAACAGGCCTACTGCAGGAGGTACGGGGTAGAGATATCCCCTGATGAATGGCCCTGCCGGCATGTCCCTCTCTCCATAACTGCAGACAACGGCGAGATGGGCGATAAAGGCGTGGAAGAAGTCATAGCAAGGCTGGGCATCACGATTGAGAACACGCCTCCCTACCGGGGAGACCTGAAGGCCATCATCGAGAATACTTTCCAGTCGATCCAGGGGAAGCTCCGGTATATCGTCCCCGGGCACGTCGAGAAGGATGACGGGCAGAGAGGTTCCATAGACAGGAAAAAGAGCGCCTGCATGGATATCAATGCCTTTACGGCGGTGATCATCCGCTGCATCCTTTACTACAACAACTATCATTACATGGAGTCCTACCAGAAGACACCGGAACTGAGGCGCAGCGGGATCCGTCCGATCCCCGTCGAGCTCTGGAACTACGGGATCCGTCATCAGACGGGCGCGCTGCGCGTGCTCAGTCAGGAAGAGATCATCAGGGCCCTGCTCCCCCGTGACAGGGCATCCGTAACGGAAAAGGGCATCCTGTTCCATGATCTTTATTACACCTGCAGCGATGCTGAAGACGGGCTCTGGTATGACCAGGCAAGGATCGACGGCAGACGTAAGCTCCCGGTCATCTATGATCCGACCTGTGTCGATAACATATATTTCATCGCTCCCGACGGCCGTCTTATCACCTGCTGTCTGCTGGCAAAGAGCGCGGTATACAGCGGTTCTACCGAAGAGGACATGGCGCAGTACAGGAACGAAGACAGGGAAGAAAGGGCCGCATGGGCACAGGAGATGGAAAAAGCCCGGACAAAGCTCATCCTGACTACGGAAGCCGTAGTAAAACGATGCAGGAACGAAAAGAAAGAGGCCGGTACGGAAGCGGCCGGGGCTGTCCTGAACAGGCACAGCATCCGGGCACAGCGCCAGGCAGAAAAGGAGCAGCAGTCCGGAGCTTCCGACGCGCTCCTCATGCAGCATAAAACAGAGCAGACGCCCCCCCGGCCGGCCGGGAAATATCAGAACGCCGGTGACGCCATCGATGATTCGATCGACCGGGCCCTCAGGGATTCCGGACTGTATGACTGAAGGGAACAGCCATGAAAGAAAAAGCGACGTATCATAAACAGAGTATGGAAGAGTTCACCGGGAACCCCTTGATTGAAGCATTGCCTCCCCTGGACGACCCTGTCCTCTATCCGAAGCTCCTCCTTGTACAGCCTCCGTATTCTCCGGATGACAGGAAACTGAATGCATCTCTCCGGCTGATAAGGCTCCAGCGCCTTTCACAGCTCCATGTGCCCACCAGAGAAGACTCGATGCTGCTGGGCATCAGCCGGTGCCTGCACTGGGGATACGCGGGCCGGAATCCGCTACCTTTCGAGACTGTGAAAACAGTACTTGAAGAGGAAGGGGTCTGTGTGACAGAAGAACTTGAGAAGTATCTCCGGTCGGTCAATGCCCCGATCTATGGTTTTCCTGTGCTCGGAGTGTCCGGCGTCGGGAAGACCACGTCCATAGAGAATGTCCTTTCCCTCTTTCCTCAGGTGATCCTCCACAGTTCCTATCACGGTGTATCCTTTGAATGTGAACAGCTTGTATGGCTGAAAGTGGACTGCCCCGGAGATGGAGCGCCCAAAAGCCTCTGCTCTGCTATCCTAAGAGGAATAGATGATGTCCTGAAGGCCCAGTACGCCCAGCAGATCATCCGGAACCGGATGAGCAAGGATGTGCTCCTGATCAGAGTGAGCCAGCTCATTCAGTCGCTGCATCTGGGGATCCTGGTCATAGATGACATCCAGAACCTCTGCAGCGCCAAGGGGACCATAACCAATGAGCTCCTGAGCTTCATGATCTCACTGGCGAACAGTCTGAAGATCCCGGTCGTAATGGTGGGATCTCCCAAGATCCTGACGCTGCTCCAAAAGGAGTTCCAGCAGGCAAAGAGGGCCTCCGGAGAAGGCGAGATCCGGATGGACCTGATGGAAAAGGGCAGCGCCGAATGGGAAAGGTTCATAAAAGTCCTCTGGCGTTATCAGTATACGGGGCAGGTAGTAGACCTGACAGAAAAAATGGAACAGGTATTTTTTGAAGAAAGCGTGGGCAATCCTTTCATTGCGGCCACGCTGTATAAACTCGTTCAGGACGAAGCTATCATAAGCAGGAAGGAAAAGTTCACCGTACAGGATGTGCGGCGGATCTCCAGGGAAAAGATGGGCATTACTGCCGCAATGCGCCGCAACATGCTGAATGGAGTTGATGTGGAACTGAACAGGTACAGGCATCTCTGGGCAGCCTCTGCTGTTGACCAGGACCAGGGCCCTGCCGGGAGTGAAATGAAGACCGTTTCCAGGACCTGGAGCTCAGATACCTTTTTGCAGCTTGTCGCAGTCCTTGAAGAAAAGGGCCTGTCCGCAAAAGACGCCCGTTTAAGTGCAAGACAGGCCATGGCGGCATATCCTCAGGAAACAGACGTAAAGGTCCTGCTTGGTTATGCCCAGGAAGTAATAAGGTCCCGGCCGTAATAAAAACAAGATAGAGAGGCTTAATTATTATCAATAATAATTAAAGTTTCTCTATCTTTTTATATAATTAATTATATTTATGAGTACTTTTTATAACTTTTAATTATTGCTATTCA
>CAMOGQ010000200.1 GCA_946614165.1 uncultured Lachnospiraceae bacterium | reverse complement strand
GGGAAAACTGAATATCAGAAAGACAGAATTATTCTGTCGTAGGTTTATTAGTTCCAATCAGTGATGATTTTTAACAGCTTTTGGCGGCACTGGTTTTCATCAGTTTGCTAAAACTGTTTACAGAGCCTTTTGTTGTGTCCGTTTTTGTAATGGGACAGAAGGCCTAAATCTTTTACATGTTAACGAATGTAATTTATATGAAGAATGAAATGTTAAAGAAGATGATCGCATATTTTGCTGTCTGCTGCATGGTATTTTGCCTGACTGCCTGCGGCTCCGGACTGAGTACAGAGGTGCAGACAGAGAAGCAGGCGCTTACGGAAGAAGAGGCACTTGCATCGATTCAAAGCTACTGCTTTGAGCAGAATCCTGAGCTGGAAAAAGAGACGGATTCAGAAGAAACAACGGTGTACTGGGATGTATCCACAAACGATGCAGGCGAAATAGTGGTTCTGTTCAGATCCTATACCGGTTCGGAAACACGCTACTATATAGACCCCGTTTCCGGAGATACCTACAGCACAGAACTGGTTCCCGGAATCATTGACGAGGAACAGCGTACAGATGAAAGCTTCAATACCAGAGACTATCTGAAGTGACGCCCGGGCCCCTGCAGACTGACAGTCCTCAAGGCGGCTGTATTCACCTGAAAATTCAGGTACGGCCGGTATGAAAACCGGCATCGCCTTCGGAACGGCTGCAGCCTGCTGCGGTTGTCTTTCAATCGGAAAAACAGCCACAGGAATATATAACAGACAGAGCCCTGCAGAATGCGTCAGCCCATGACCGCCCGATCAAAAAAATAACTTTTTTAAAATGATTCCGACCAGAATGTCAAAAACTCTTTATATAGCGGCATGCGAAGCAGTATCATAATGTAAAGAGGGCTTTACATTAAGGAGGTATATTTATGAAAAAGATCATAAAGAAAGCCGATGAAATGGAAATGGCAGTCAACTATAAGGCTGCCCGGAATGCCTTTGTATTTTTGGAACTTTCCCTTGCCCTATACTGCCTGGCATATGTTTTGAAAACAGGCGAGCTGCCCTGGGTATGGCTGATCTTCATTGTTTCAGGGGTGATATTCTGGGGGACAAAGCTGATCGAAACAAAAAGGCTGACCGGCCCGGGGGATTCCGATGAAGAATAATATTAAGGAACTTCGAAAGGGCAGAAAACTGAGGCAGGAAGATCTGGCGGAAATTCTTGGCGTTACAAGGCAGACGGTCATCGCCATCGAAAACAACAAATACGATCCGACACTGGAACTGGCCATGAAGATATCGGAATTTTTCAATGTAAGTGTAAATGAGATTTTTCATTTGAATAAGGATATATAAACCTTGATCTGACTGGAGGTACAAAAAATGAAATGTTTACGCTGTGGTTCCACCATGCAGTATAAAGGTACTGAACAGGTACAGCTGGGGCAAACGGGATTCTTCATCGGAACATTGTCCAATCTTTTGTCAGGCGCATTGGATGTGGCGATTTTTGAATGTCCGGACTGCGGGAAAATTGAATTCTTCAATCCTGAAAAGGGAAATGTTACTGAAGAAACGAAAAAAGACACCTGAGTTCTACCGGCACGCCGGAGAAGCAGGTGATGGTATATTCCGGGAAGCATTGACTTCAGTTCTGCAGAGGAATGAGGGTATGAAAAGATGGATTATTCTGCTGGTATTTCTTTTTGCTGCTCTATGCGGCTGCGCAGGGCCTTCTGAAAAGAGTACGTCAGACCTGATCAGGGAAAGTCCTGCGGCAAAACTCCTGCTCCCGGATGGTTCAGAGACTTTTGTAGACAGTGAAATCGCTTCCCTTCGTTCTTTTGCGGATCTTCAGATAAAAGCGACGCCTCTGGAACCTGCCGACAGGGAAGAGGACTGGCTGTACAGGATTGTATTCAACCCTTCCGAAAAGAAGATCGGCGCAGAAGAAATCGTGGTATCCTTCCATGAAGACTATGTGCAGATCGGCCAGGAATTCTATCTGCCTGAAGAAGGCGTATCCTGCGAAAGCATTCTGGAATGGGCAGAGGGGAAGTTTGCTTATTTTATGAACTGAAGAGGAAGCCCATAATTTTGGAGGTCCCTATGAATACCGGTGAACTGATTATTGTGATTTTTCTCTTTGCCGCTGTTGCTTTACTGTTTTTTCTTTCCCTGCGGCATTTCATGGAACGGGGTTATCTCCTGAACAATGCTTATATCTATGCCTCCGGAAAGGAACGAAAGTCGATGGACTGGAAACCCTACTACAGGCAGTCTGCCGTTGCTTTCGGAATCCTGGGAATCGTCTTTATGGTGATCGCTCTGTCAGTGATTTTTCATAACAGCAGCTTCCTGATCCTGGAAGGAATTCTGATGGCAGGACTGGTCATTTATGCCATTGTTTCTTCGGTACTGATCGGCAAAAAGAAGTCCTGACCATATATCTGCTGTAAAAGCATGGTTTCAGGGCTGCAGTAACGAAGCTTCACTTTTTCACCGGTAAAGTCCATCTGATAAAAAACAGCAGGACTCTAAGTCCTGCTGCCATAGGTAAAACTGAGAATTCAGGATGCGGAGGGGGTTATTCCGCATCCTTTTTCTGTACTTCGATATAATAGCGAGGTTCATTCAGATCAAGATCCACATGATCGATTCCATTCTCGGGATCAAAGCCGAAATTCTGCCGGATGATCTCTATATATTCAGCGCCTGAAAGGGATGCGGACTGGCCGGTGAAGTGAAGGGCAGAACCGAGAGAGGTCACCATATCATAACCGTTCCGCCACATACGATCTCCGGTAAAATCCATGCTTGCTTTTTTAGTCATCTCTGCGGTTACGGAAATGGAACCGCCCGCGGGAACTGTCACCGGAAATGTCAGATACATGATACGGGTCATGCTCTGCGCAGAGGAAAAGAGATCTTCCAGCATCCAGTCAGACGTCAGGTCACCGCGACTGCCCGAAAGGAGACAGCGGTCATATATCAATTCGGAGACAAGGCCCTTGAATTCTTCCGGGGAAAGCTCTGCCAGCAGGCTGCTTTCATCACTGCCGTAGATGACAGTTGCATACTCCTTCAGGTACAGATCCGAAAGCTCTGCGATGACAGTATCAAGAGTGGTCTCATAGCGGATTACCTGACCACCGGCATTGTCAAGTTCCGTTTCGCAGGCACCGTCCGTATAAGCCTTCAGCCGGTAACTTTCTATATCCTTTCCGAGTACAATCAGATAGGTGCTCTGCCCGTAATGGACACTTCCCTCCTGAGGGATAAAGGTGCCGAAGGAGCAGTCCCCTGTTTCTTCTGAAACGGAATAGCCGTTGAAGCCAAATGTCATAAAAGATGTCCTGCTGAAATCTGGCTTGAATTCCATACTCAGATAGGGGGCGGGAGCATTCCCGCTTTCTTTTCCATAGATGTCTTTTATTTCATATACCGTGACAGGCTGATCCATTTCCGGGAAACTGTCAAATGCAGACGCCGGATAACCGCCGTCGATCAGATCCCTGTAATCTTCCCAGGAACCCGGGTCTGACAGATTTCCAGGAAGGTCATAGGAGGAATCACCCATATCCGGTCTGAAGCTTCCGGAACAGGGACCTATATGGCATTCTGATTCGGCCAGGGTGCCATTTACAGTGACAACAGGCCTTACATCTATGCTGCTGTTTAAGCTGGCCGCAAAAGGATAAAGAAGCGTCAGTGTCTTATCCCGGCCGGAGCGGTTACCCAGTATGAAGCTGTCCTTTATAAGGCATGCCGACTTGTATGTTTCATAGCTGAACTCACCGCCATTTTCGTCCGGACCTGTTTCTGTACAGCTTTTGTAAGGTGAAAAATCGAAATATATATCCCTCTCGGCAAAAATATCCTCATCGGCTTCCGAAAGGGAAAGAGGAAATAAAGGACCGGCGTAGGACATATATACTGGGCCTTCGTTTGCTCCGCTTCCAGCCCTTCCGAGAGTCCCTCGGGGAATCAGGAAGCGCAGGGTCCCCGCTGTCAGGACCAGAAGAGCGGCAGCCGCTGCAATCCACCGGAAGCTTCTTTTCTGTCTTTTTCCGGCGGGAGGACGGTCGGCCGCATTTACATAATCAGGATCGATGCCGCCTAAGGCATCCAGAAGTTCGTAGTCTTTCATACCGAATAACCTTCTTTCTCCAGATATTTCTTCAGACCTTCCCGCATGCGGAACAGGTTTGTTTTGATTTTGCCGGTGCTGCAGCCATATCTTACGGAAATCTCTAAGATACTGTCAAAAAACCAGTACCTTCTGATAAAAATGCCCCGCTGTTCTTCAGATAAGGTGGAAAGATAAGAATTAATGGTCCCGGCCAGAGCATCTGCATCAAAAGCTTCCTCTGCCGTATTCCTGCCGGGAATACACTGTTCCATTTCCAGAGTCAGTTCGCTGAAAAGAGCATTTCTTTTCTGACTGAGACTTTTCCGGCATTCATCAATGGCCAGATGCCTGATGATCCTGCCAAGGAAAGGGAAAAGGTATGATCTGGGCTCACTGGGCGGAATCCGGTTCCATGCCTCCAGGTAGGTATCGTTTTCACATTCCTCGGCAGAAGATGAGCTGCTTAGAATGCGGAAAGCGATCCTTTTAAGCCTGGATCCGTATTTGAAGGCCGTATGGGATATGGCCGATTCATCTCGGGACAGATACAGATCAACAATTTCCGAATCATCCATGTACATGT
>CAMOGQ010000199.1 GCA_946614165.1 uncultured Lachnospiraceae bacterium | reverse complement strand
TTTTTTTCGGAAGCCTGTAACGAAAGGGGCTTTTTCTGCATTAACTGACAGATAACGAAATGAAAGGGGGTGAGAAGATGCAGCCCATGGACCAGATCTATCAGCAGTACGCCAGAGAGGTCTTCGGATTTCTTATGTCCCGGACCAGGGACAGGGACCTTTCCGAGGAGCTGACCCAGGAGACCTTTTACCAGGCCATCCGGTCGGTGGATAAATATGATGAAAGCTGCAGCGTATCGACATGGCTCTGCGCCATCGCGAAAAACGTACTTCTCACCTACCGGAGAAAGCACCCTGCCACGGAAGAGATGGGCGAAACGGGAGAAACGGGGACTTCGGCCGAGTCCCAGGCTCTCGGAAACCTGGGAAGACTGGATCTGATCGCCCGGGTCCATGCCCTGGAAGAGCCGGGGCGGGAGGTGGTCTACCTGCGGATCTTCGGAGACCTGTCCTTCGCCGAGATCGGAAGGGTCCTGGGAAAAAGCGAGAACTGGGCCAGAGTGACTTTCTACCGTGCCAAGGAAAAACTCAGAAAGGATGTCAGTGATGAATAAAAAAATACCCTGTGAAGTGATCCGGGACCTGTTCCCCTCCCATATCGACGGACTGACCAGCCCTGTGACAGAGGAGCTGATCGAAGAACATCTGAAGGAATGCGAGGACTGCAGGAAGGCTCTTGCGGCCATGCGCTCTTCCTCCGGGACCGGGGAAGTGCCGGAGACAGATAAAAAAGAGATCGATTTTCTGAAAAAGAATAAAAAGAAGAACTTCAGGGTCCTTATGACAAGCCTGGGAGGCGCCCTGGCCCTGCTGCTTGTATGCTTTCTGGGAGGCGTCTTCCTGATCGGTCAGGGGCGCTTTGGCGCCTGGGCCCCCATGCATCTGGAGGTGGAAGGAAAGACCGTTTCCTTCGAGGCCGTTCCCTATGACAGCGCATCCGCCGTATCAAAGCTTTCCTATAAGGAGGAGGACGGCGTTGTGACCATAGAGGCCAGATCGGTCCTTGCAAGCCCCCTGCATCCCGGAAGCCTCTCCGGCGCCTATGAAGCGGGAGAAGAGATCCGCCAGGTCCGGGTGGGAGACAGGATCGTCTGGGCGGACGGAGCTTCGGTATCGCCCCTGGCATCGGACCTTTATCAGACGGGCCACAGCTACGTGGGAGACATGCCTGCCAACGACCGCCTGACCCAGGCCCTGGGAATCGCCTCCTTCCTTGGCCCCTTTACCAATGAGCTGGAAACGGAAAAGGAGCCCTACGGCTGGAAGATCCTCCTGTCCGAAGAGATCGCGGGGGATACCCTGAAGACAAAAAAACAGGACATGGACGCCTTCGGCATGATCATGACCGGCCTGGTGGAAAATCTGGACCATGTGACCTTTGTCTATGAAAGCGGGGGAAAGGAAAAGAAAAGGACCGTGACGGCAGAGGACGCCTCCCTTCTTCTGGGGCAGGACGTGAAGAACTGCCTGAAGGACATCCGGGTCCTGGACGAGCTGGTCCGTAAGACCGGCCTTTCTCTCTATGCCATTCCCGATGCGCCCATGGAAGAGCGGGATCAGATGACGGTCAGGATCAAGAACATGACAGATCAGGAAATATATTCCTACGGCTGCTCTTATTATAAAGACGGCCTCCTGACATCCTCCGGAGGCGGAATGAACGCAGACAATTCCGCGGTAAAGCCCGGAGAAATGATCTGGGTCCCCTTATCCGTCATGGAGTTCGGCGGAACCATTGAGGAAGGATCTCTTCTGGAACTGGAGCTTTCCTTTACTCCCATGGCGGGAGAGGACATGAAGGTGAGTGACAGGGTCCGCATCGGCTATGAGGGCGGCAGCAGCTGCGACCTGGTCCTTACAGGAAACGCGGAGGAAGGATACCGCATCGAAAAGTAAATACAGAGGAAGCTCTCAGGCAGCAGGATCTCCTGCTGCCTGATTTTTTTCGGAGGCAAGTCAGAAAAGGTTTCTTCGAAAAGGAAGGCGGCAGAGCTTTTACTGTCCCGGCTCACGAAAAAGCGGTATGATGATAAAGAAACCGGACATTAAGCAAAAGATACAGCAGGAGAACAGCTTTGGAAAAGACAGCAGAAAAGATGAGACCGGACCATATCCGGGTCCGGGGCGGCAGAGTCCATAACCTGAAAAATATAGATGTGGATATCCCCCTGGGGAAGATCACGGGCATCGCCGGGGTATCCGGCTCCGGAAAGTCCTCCCTGGCCCTGGGCATCCTTTATGCGGAAGGGTCCCGCCGCTACCTGGAATCCCTGTCTACCTATACCAGAAGAAGAATGACCCAGGCCGAGAAGGCCAGCGTGGACCAGGTCCTCTATGTGCCGGCGGCCCTGGCCCTCAGGCAGAGGCCCCCTGTCCCCGGCATCCGGTCCACCTTCGGGACGGGAACGGATCTTTTAAACAGTCTCCGCCTGATGTTTTCAAGACTCTCCAGCCACCGCTGCCCCAATGGCCATTACCTGGCCCCTTCCATGAACGTGGCGGCGGAAAGGCCTCTGGTCTGCCCTGAATGCGGGGAGACCTTCTTTGCCCCGGGCGCGGAGGAGCTGGCCTTCAACAGCCAGGGGGCCTGCAGGCGCTGCGACGGGACGGGGATCGTGCGGACGGTGGACGAGTCCACCCTGGTGCCGGACGAGTCTCTGACCATAGACCAGGGGGCCGTGGCCCCCTGGCAGACCCTCATGTGGTCCCTGATGAAGGACATTGCCAGGGAGATGGGGGTCCGGACCGACGTGCCCTTCAAAGACCTGACAGAGAAGGAAAGAGACATCGTCTTTCACGGACCTGCCGTGAAAAAGAACATCATCTATCAGAACCGGACCAGCGGGGCCGCGGGAGATATGGACTTTACCTATTTCAACGCCACCTATACCGTGGAGAACGCCCTGTCCAAGGTGAAGGACGAGAAGGGAATGAAACGGGTGGAGAAGTTCCTGCGGCAGGAGACCTGCCCGGACTGCGGGGGCACCAGGCTCTCGGAGGCGGCAAGAGCCCCCAGGCTCAGAGGCATCTCCCTGGCCCAGGCCTGCCAGATGACCCTGCGGGAAGCCCTTGCCTGGACGGAGGGGGTCCCCGCATCCCTTCCCGAAGAGATGCGGCCCATGGCGGAAAGCATCTGCGAATCCTTCAGAGGAGCGGCCGCCCGTCTTATGGACCTGGGCCTTTCCTACCTGACCCTGGACCGGGCCGCCTCCACTTTGTCCACGGGAGAGCGCCAGCGCATGCAGCTGGCCAGGGCCGTCCGCAACCGGACCACAGGCGTCCTGTACGTACTGGACGAGCCCTCCATCGGCCTGCATCCCGCCAACCTGGAGGGCCTCAAAGGGGTCATGCGGGACCTTCTGGCCGACGGGAACACGGTGGTCCTGGTGGACCATGACATAAATGTCCTGAAGGAAGCGGACCATCTGGTGGAGATGGGACCGGGGGCCGGGGCGGAGGGCGGATCTGTGATCGCCCAGGGAAGTCCAGAGGATATAGAAAAAGATCCGGCCTCCCGGATCGGAGGCTTTCTGTCCGGGGAGAGGACCATTGACATGGGAAGGCGCATCCCAGGGGAGGACATGTTCGCCCTGGGCAGGATCCGCCTTTCCACAGACCGCATCCATACGGTCCGGCCCCTGGAGGCGGAATTCCCCAAAGGAAGGCTGACCGTTGTAACGGGGGTCTCGGGATCCGGCAAGACCACCATGGTGCTGGAGAGCCTGATCCCGGCCCTGGAAGCCATGATCCGGGGGAAAAGGCTCCCTTCCCACGTGAAGGAGATCTCTGCGGAGGGGATCCGCCAGGTAAAGCTGATCGACGCATCCCCCATCGGCATCAACGTCCGCTCCACCGTGGCCACCTACGCGGACGTCCACGACGAACTCAGGAAGGCCTATGCCAGGTGCCCCGCGGCAAAGGAGAAGGGGTATAAGGCAGGGGACTTTTCCTACAATACGGGAAGGCTCCGCTGCCCTGTCTGCGACGGCACGGGCACCATCAGTCTGGACGTCCAGTTCCTGCCGGACGTGGTCATTCCCTGTCCCGACTGCGGGGGCTCCCGCTACGGAAAGGAGGCGGGCCTGATCCGCAGGATCCCCAAAAAGGAAAAGGAGGGATACAGCCTGCCGGAGATCATGGACATGAGCGTGGATGAAGCCCTTTCGGCCTGCAGGGATCTTCCCCTGGTGGAGCGGAGGCTCAGGGTCCTTCATGACCTTGGCCTGGGCTATCTGACCTTGGGCGAGGAGACGCCGGCCCTTTCCGGCGGAGAAGCCCAGAGGCTGAAGCTGGCCAGCGAGATGGGAAAGGGCCAGTCGGATGCGGTCTTTGTCTTCGACGAGCCCACCATAGGCCTGCATCCCCTGGACGTGGAGACCCTCCTTGGCGTCTTTGACGCTCTGATCTCCCAGGGGGCCACCGTCATCGTCATCGAGCACGATCTGGACGTCATTTCGAATGCCGACTACGTGATCGACATGGGGCCCGGCGGCGGCCTGGAGGGAGGAAGGATCGTGGCCTCGGGAAGCCCCGGGGAGATCAGAGCCTGCGGGGAGAGCCTGACAGGAAAGTACCTGCCCGCAGGGCCGGAGAGAGGGCGGGCCGATGCAGGAGCGGCGGCTGACCATGCGGAAAAATGATCGGGGAAAGGTCTCTTGGAGGAGCCTGCCTCCGGCGTCTGCCGGACCCCTGTCCGGGCGTCAAAACACAGATGTAAGC
>CAMOGQ010000198.1 GCA_946614165.1 uncultured Lachnospiraceae bacterium | reverse complement strand
GCCAACGATATCCGCTTCCTGGCCAGCGGCCCCCGCTGCGGCATAGGAGAGATCTTCATTCCCGAGAACGAGCCCGGCAGCTCCATCATGCCCGGCAAGGTCAATCCCACCCAGTGTGAAGCCATCACCATGATCGCTGTACAGGTCATGGGAAATGACGCCGCCGTGGGCTTTGCCGCCTCCCAGGGCAACTATGAGCTCAATGTCTTCATGCCTGTCCTGGCCTACAACATGATCCAGTCCATCCGCCTTCTGGGCGACGGAATGGCGTCCTTCGAAAAGAACTGCGTCTGCGGCATCCGTCCCAACAGAGAGAAGATGGCCCGGAACCTGGTCCAGTCTCTGATGCTGGTGACCTGCCTGTCTCCTTCCATCGGCTACGAAAACGCCGCGAAGGCAGCCCATAAGGCCTTTGAGGAGAACACCACTTTAAAGGAAGCGGTCCTGGCCCTGGGCTTTATGAGCTCCGACGAATACGACGAGAGGGTAAGACCCGAAAAGATGGTCTGATCCCGGAAAGGCTTTCCATGAATGAAAAACCTCTGATCTCCGTAGTCATGCCCGTCTACAACAAGACGGAATATCTGCCGGACTGCATGGAGACCCTGCTTTCCCAGACCTACTCCAACCTGGAGATCCTTCTGGTGGACGACGGGTCCACGGACGGAACGGCCCGGATGTGCGACGACTATGCGGAAAAAGATCCCAGAGTCAGAGCCCTGCACAAGGAAAACGGAGGCGTATCCGACGCAAGAAATTACGGGATCGCACACGCCTCGGGAGAGTATATCACCCAGGTGGACCCCGACGATTCGGTGGACCCCGACTACGTGGAGTACCTTTACGGTCTCGTGGAGAAATATGAGGCCCCCATGTCCCTCTGCCAGCACAGGGTCCTTTTCCATAACGGAAGAGTGGAGGACTTCGGGGGACCGGGCGATCGGGCCGCGGATGCCGAGTGGTGCCTGGAGCGGATGCTCTACCACAACGTGATCGACGTATCCTGCTGGGCCAAGCTCTGCCACAGGTCTCTCTATGAAGGCTTTTCCTATCCCAAGGGAAAGATCTTTGAGGACCACGCAGCCACCTACAGACTTTTCATGAAAAGTCCTGTCATTGCCGTGGGCTTTGCCTCAAAATACAACTACATCATGCACGACGTATCCATCGTGCACGACAGCTTCTCGGTCCGCAAGCTGGACCTTCTGCCGGCCACCGACCTTATGGGAAAGGACATTCTGAGGACCTATCCCCATCTCTACAGGGCGGTTCTTCGAAGAAGAGTCTACGCAAGGCTCAGCACCATCAATCAGATGCTGTACACAAAGGAATGTCCCGGGGAGAAGGCAGAGATGATCGATTTTGTCAGAAAGCACGCGGATGAGATCCTCTCGGATCCCAAAGCGCCAAAAAGAGACAAGGCTGCCGTTCTTCTTATGCGGGCCGGCTATCCTGTATACAGGGCAGCCTGGAAATCCTATCTGTACATTAAGAAGGGAAAATAAGGAAACCACTTAAAAAAGCAGATCCGTCCGTGATCTGCTTTTTTCAGACGAAAAACAAGGGAGGAAAAAGGAATGATAGACAAAAGGCTCTGGACAGCGGAGCTGCTGTATCAGAACGGAAATATGTCGGCATATACGGTGCCGGTAGGGAAAAGATCGGACAGAGAAAGAAGTTCCCTGTGCTTTTCCCTTGAGGAAAACGACGGGGCTCTGACCGGCGGGATCGATCTTGAGATCAAAGACCGGACCCTTGAGGACGTTCCTTTTCTGGTGACCGAAAACCCGGTGACAGTCCGGATCCCGGTAGAGGAAAAGCCGGAAAAGATCACGGCCCTTTACATGTTCAGCCCCTGGTGGTCCAGACCTGCCTTTAGGGAAAATCTGTCTGAAATACCCCAGAGGACCCAGGCCGCCTTTTTTAAGATGCGGGAGGACTGCGTTTTTGTGCTTCCCCTTGTCGGAAATGAATTCAGAACTTCTCTGACGGGCGGAGGGGACGGCGAACTGGTCTTTGAAATGACGGCCGGCCTCGGCGGCATCCGCAGAGTAAAAGAAAAAATCTTTATCATGACCCGGGGGAAAAACGCTCACGCGGCTGCGGAAAAAGCCTTCCGGGAGCTGTCCCGCCAGACGGGCCTAAAGCTCAGAAAGGACAGAAGAGTGCCGGAGATGGCTCATTATCTTGGCTGGTGCAGCTGGAACGCCTTCTATGAGGACGTCAGCGAGGAAAAGCTGCGGGATAAGGTCAGGGAGATCCGGGACAAAAAGGTGCCCTTCCGCTGGATCCTGATCGACGACGGCTGGTTTACGGCCAGGGAGAAGACGGTCTGTGACCTGAAGCCCGACAGCGTGAAATTTCCCAAGGGCTTCCGGTCCATGATAGACGACGCAAAAAAGGAGACCTCCGTCAGCTGGTTCGGGGTCTGGCATGCCCTGGGCGGCTACTGGGACGGCGTAGCAGAGGATTCCCCGGCGGCCAGATCCGAAGCTCCTTACCTTTATAAAAATCCCGCGGGAAAGCTGGTGCCCCACCCTGTAAGGGGAAGCGGCTTTTACAGGGACTGGTATGAGCTTCTTAAAAAGGAAGGTATCAGCTTTGTGAAGGTGGACGGACAGGGAACGTTGCCCTTCTATTACAGGAACGGCTTTCCTCTTGCCCGTGCCGCCAGGGACACAGGCTTTGCCCTGGAAAGCGGCACCTGCGTCATGGACGGGGCTGTCATCAACTGCATGGGCATGCCCATGGAAAACATCGTATCCAGGCCTTCCGCGGCCATTTCCAGGAACAGCGACGACTTTTTCCCCGACAGACAGGGAAGCTTTGACGAGCACCTGCTGCAGAATGCCTATAATTCCCTCTATCATAATGAAGTCTACTGCTGCGACTGGGACATGTTCTGGACAAGGCATGAGGCGGCTGAAAAGCACGCCCTCCTCCGGGCTGTGTCCGGAGGTCCCGTCTATGTCAGCGACAGAGTGGGAGAGACGGATCCCGAGATCATAAGGCCCCTGGTATATACGGACGGCAGGGTCCTGATGCTGGAGCGGTCCGCAAGGCCCACGGAGGACTGCGTCTTCACCGATCCCATGCTTGAGGGAACTCTGAAGATCCATAACTTCGGCTTCTGCGGAGCAGATCAGAAGGCGGGCGGCATCGCTGTCTTTAACCTGACGGGAGTGACCAGGCGCTTTTCCGTCTCCCCCAGCCAGGTGCCGGAGCTGGATCCTGACAGAAAGTACTGGATCTGGGATTTCAGACAGAAGGCTGCGCTTTCCGGAGACTGGAAGGATTCTTTTTCCGGAGAAATAGAGACGGCGGGCTTTGGATGGTATGTGTTCCTTCCAAGGGGAGAAAACGGGACCTGCCTTGGCCTTTCCGACAAATATGCGGGCTTTACCGCCGTGGAGACGCAGTATGCCGCAGGCAAAACGGATACCGTAATCCTGAAGGAGAGCGGGACCGTCACATGGCTTTCCGATAAAAGACCGGTCCGGGTCACGGCCGGAGGGAAAAATGTGACGAAAAAAATGGAGAGCAGGGGCAGTGTGCACACCCTCCGTCTTCCCGAAAGGGCGGGAAGGGTCGTTCTGACCGTATCCTGGGCGGAGGAAGAGGTCTGACGCCGGGATCAGCTCCGAAAATCATCATGAAAACAGAAAGGACATCTTTCCCCGCCGCCCGGGCAGGGGGAAGATGTCCTTTCTGTCGCTGCCCCGTATGAGAGGCCGGAAGCTTCGGACGAAGGGATTAGAGAGGCAGTTTTTCGGGGACCCTGTTCAGAAAGACAGTATATTCCCTGAAACCCGCCTCTTTCAGAATATCCGCGGCCGCATCGAAACGGCAGCCGGTAAAGGAGGGATCATGGGCATCGGACCCCACGGTAACGCCGCATCCTCCCATATCCTTAAAGCGCCTTATTACGGCGGGAGCAGGAGAGGGGCTGCGGCAGCCTTTGGCCAGGTTTGCGGTATTGATCTCAAGGCAGATGCCGTGGGTGACCAGGATCTCCAGAATGGGATCGATCAGATCCTTATAGTCTTCATACCGGTAGTTCAGGTCCTTTGAAGGGCCGTAGCGGACCACGTAGTCCAGATGGCCGCAGGTGTCAAAGTCGTGGAAGGCTTCCAGGGACGCTCTGGCGTCTGCAAAATAGCGGCGGTAGGCCTCCTCTTCAGTGACGCCTTCAAAAAATACCGGATAATAGGGGTCCATGCCCCTGGAGACGTGGACGGACCCGATCACGAAGTCAAAGCCGGGATTTTCCTTCATGTAGGAGGAAAGGCCGGGTCCCAGATGGGGCTGCAGGCCCAGTTCGATGCCCATGGCGAGGCAGATCCGGCCTTCATACTTTTCCTTAAGGGAAAGGAACTCCTCGCTGTAGGCTTTCAGGTCCAGGTCAAAAAAGCCGGGAGCCAGGTCCGGCGTATTTTCGTAGGGCCAGTCCATGTCGAAATGCTCCGTAAAGCAGAGATACCGAAGGCCTCTTTCAAGAGCGGCTCTGACATGCCCCTCCATGGGGGCCTGGCTGTCGCCGGAATGGCGGCTGTGAACGTGGTAATCAGCAAGTATCATCTTTTTTGCCTTTCTGCCCCGAGGGCAAAGGGAAGGGATCCTTACCGGAAGGACAGGAAAAGGAGAGATTTCCTTTCCCCGGTTCCTATTATTGCACCGGGCACGGTCAAATACAATCATATACGGGCAGAGAAATAATAAGAAATATTTTTCGGGCGGGGCATAGAAAAAGGCCCATTTTTGATGA
>CAMOGQ010000197.1 GCA_946614165.1 uncultured Lachnospiraceae bacterium | reverse complement strand
AGGCCCACATCGGCGAAGTCCATTCTTCCCTGTGGCCCGAAGCCGTGGAGGAGGAAGCCGCAAAGAAAGGCGTGCATCTTCTGTAGAAAAAATCACAGACCGCATAAATAATACACAATGAATTGCTGCAAGGGCGCAGAAAACGGGATTCCTCCCGTATTCTGCGCCCTTTTTCATGCGGATGCAGGGAGCCCGGACGGCCCATACAGAAAAAATATAATTATTGTATACTCGTATGTCCGTATACTATAATGCCAGAGTCGGATATTTTTCTCTTATATCCTGAATATTCCGCAATTTTTTGCTTGTAATACCCTTTTGTGCGTTTTATAATAGGCGGCGTGAGGATACAGGAAGGAACCGGCACCCGAAAAAGATATGTTCTGCGGGCCGAAATTGTATACACAGATGCAATTGCGGTCGTCTCCGCAGATTTGTATACAATGTGTATGGATATACATCCGTATAAAACATATGCATTGCCGGTCTAAGTTCATTCAACCCAAGTATCATTTAAGGAGGATTTAAAATGTCATACGTTGATGAAGCACTGGAAAGAGTAATCGCCCAGAACCCCGCACAGCCCGAGTTCCATCAGGCAGTCAAGGAAGTTCTCGAAAGCCTTCGCGTCGTGATCGAGGCCGACGAAGAGAAGTACAGGAAGGAAGCCCTTCTTGAAAGACTGACCACTCCCGAGCGTGCCATCCTGTTCAGAGTTCCCTGGGTAGACGACAAGGGTCAGGTACAGGTCAACAACGGTTACCGTGTACAGTTCAACAGCGCCATCGGCCCCTACAAGGGAGGCCTTCGTCTTCACCCTTCCGTAAACCTTTCCATCATCAAGTTCCTGGGCTTCGAGCAGGTCTTCAAGAACAGCCTGACCAGCCTTCCCATCGGCGGCGGCAAGGGCGGTTCCGACTTCGATCCCAAGGGCAAATCCGACAGAGAGATCATGGCATTCTGCCAGAGCTTCATGACAGAGCTCTTCAAGTATGTCGGTGCTGACACAGACGTACCCGCCGGCGACATCGGCGTAGGTGCCCGTGAGATCGGCTATCTCTACGGCCAGTACAAGAGGATCACAGGTCTCTATGAAGGCGTTCTGACCGGCAAGGGCCTTTCCTACGGCGGCTCCCTGGTAAGAACACAGGCTACCGGCTACGGCCTGGTATATCTGACAAGCGAACTCCTTAAGTGCCACGGCACCTCCCTGGAAGGCAAGACCGTTTCCGTTTCCGGCGCCGGCAACGTAGCCATCTATGCCATCGAAAAGGCTCAGCAGCTGGGCGCAAAGGTCGTTACCTGCTCCGATTCCACAGGCTGGATCTATGATCCCGAAGGAATCGACGTAGGCCTGCTCAAGGACGTCAAGGAAGTCAGAAGAGCAAGACTGACCGAGTACAAGAAGAGAAGGCCCAGCGCTGTCTATACAGAAGGCAGAGGCGTATGGTCCGTCAAGGTCGACGTCGCACTTCCCTGCGCCACCCAGAACGAGCTGCATCTGGAAGATGCCAAGGCCCTGGTCGCCAACGGCGTCTATGCCGTATGCGAAGGCGCAAACATGCCCACCACTCTGGAAGCTACCCAGTTCCTGCAGGAGAACGGCGTTCTCTTCGTTCCCGGCAAGGCTTCCAACGCCGGCGGCGTAGCAACTTCCGCACTGGAAATGAGCCAGAACTCCGAGAGACTTTCCTGGAGCGCAGAAGAAGTAGATGCCAAGCTCAAGGACATCATGATCAACATCTATCACAACATCGACAACGCTTCCAAGAAGTATGGCATGGAAGGCAACTATGTGGCAGGTGCCAACATCGCAGGCTTCCTGAAGGTCGTAAACGCCATGGAAGCACAGGGCATTGTCTAAGCCTGGATACAGCAAAACTCCATAAGCACCTCAGGGCCGCGGGCGGATCTTCCGCCCGCGGTCTTTTTTTGTTTTCTCTTCTCTCTTCCTCCCCGTCTTTTCCCTGACGCCTTCTGCTTCCGCAAGTTTTTCCTTCATCTACTTTCAAAAGCTTGCAAACTGTCTTACAATATTTCATAAGGAAAAATATTCCCATCCGGCTCTACAGCCGGTTCATCCGAAAAGACCTGTGCTGCAGACATTTTTCTGCGGCAGAAAGGATAGATATGCAGCAGTTCGAACTGATCGTTCCCTGCCATTTCGGCATGGAAAGCGTCGTAAAAAACGAAATATATGACCTGGGCTATGACATCGCTTCCGTGGACGACGGAAGGGTCAGCTTTATCGGAGACGCCGAAGCCATCGTAAGAGCCAACATCAACCTGAGGACCGCGGAGAGGGTCCTCTTAAAGGTGGGCTCCTTCCGGGCGGAGACCTGGGAGGACCTCTTCCAGGGTACCCTGGCCCTGCCCTGGGAGGAATATCTGCCCAGGGAGAGCCGCTTCTGGGTCACCAAGGCCGCCAGCGTCAAAAGCAGGCTCTTCTCTCCCTCCGATATCCAGTCGGTCATGAAAAAGGCCATGGTGGAGCGGATGAAGAAAAAATACCTGATCGACCGCTTCCCTGAGACCGGGGCCTCCTATCCGGTCAGGGTCTTTATCAAGAAGGACGAAGTCACCTGCGCCATCGACACCACCGGAGATTCCCTCCACAAAAGAGGCTACCGCCTGAAGGGGGTCAAGGCCCCCATCGCCGAGAATCTGGCGGCAGGCCTTCTGATGCTGACTCCCTGGAAGCCGGGGCGCATCCTGGTGGATCCCTTCTGCGGCAGCGGCACCTTCATCATCGAAGCCGCCATGATCGCCGCCAATATCGCGCCGGGCCTGCGGCGGCATTTCACGGCCGAGGAATGGACCAACCTGATCCCCTCCGCTCTCTGGACGGACGCCAGGGAGGAGGCGGAAGAGCAGATCGATCTGTCCGTGGAGACAGACCTGCAGGGCTACGACATTGATCCCGCTGCCGTCCAGGCCGCCAGGGAGAACGCCAGGCTTGCGGGCGTGGAAAATCTGATCCACTTCCAGACAAGGCCCGTGGAAGCCCTCTCCCACCCCAAAAAATACGGTTTCATCGTGACCAATCCGCCCTACGGGGAAAGACTGTCCGGCGATCATCTCTCCGGCAGGATCGACGACGCGGCCTCTTCCTCCGAGGTAAAGGATCTGTCCGGTGTATCGGAGCTTTATAAGACCCTGGGAGAGCGTTTCAGACATCTGGATTCCTGGTCCATGTATGTCATCACCTCCTATGACAGATGCGAGCAGGATCTGGGCCTGAAGGCCGCAAAGAACCGCAAGATCTACAACGGAATGCTGAAGACTTATTTTTATATGTTCCCGGGGCCCAGGCCCCAGGGAAGGCGCAGAGCGCCGGAAGAAAGGAAGGCATGAGCAGAACAAGAATCATCTTTGCCACGGGAAACGCCGGCAAGGTCAGAGAAATCAAAGACATCGTAGGGCACATGGGCATAGAAGTGCTGACCATGCGGGAAGCCGGCGTGGAAGCAGACCCGGCGGAAGACGGCAGCTCTTTTGAGGAGAACGCTCTCATCAAGGCCCGGTCCGTGGCCGCCCTTGTCAGAAAATCCGAGGAGGAAGGCCGCATGGACGGACCCGGTCAGGGCGTATCCAACATCGTCATGTCCGACGACTCCGGCCTGGTGGTGGACGCCCTGGGAGGGGCTCCCGGCATCTATTCCGCCCGTTTTCAGGGCCGCGATACCGACTACAGAGTCAAGATGAACTACATCATGGACCAAATCAGGGATGTCCCCTGGGAAGGCCGTACGGCCCGTTTTACGGCCGCTGTGGCCGCTGTTCTGCCCGACGGCAGGGCATTTACCGTCCTGGGCCATATGGAAGGCTATATAGGCTATGAAATCGCCGGAGAGAACGGTTTTGGCTACGATCCCTTCTTCTATCTGCCCCGGTATAAAAAGACCAGCGCAGAGATCTCACCGGAGGAAAAGAACGCCATCAGCCACAGGGGCAGGGCCCTCAGAGCCATGGTGGCCCGTCTTCAGGAGGAAGGCGCCTTATGAGGATCATGGTCATCAGCGATACCCACAACAATGACTGGCGCTTTCTGGACGCCCTGCAGGATGCCGGAAAGATCGACGCCGTCATCCATGCAGGGGACGGGGAAGGTCACGAGGATCTCTGCGAAGAGACCGCAGACGTTCCCTTCTACTATGTGGCGGGAAACAACGATTATGAGTCGGACGCCCCCAGGGATATGGTCTTCGAGCTTATGGGACGCCGCATCTTTCTGACCCACGGCCACAGATACCGGGTCCGTTTTAATCCCGAACTGATCCGGAAGGAAGCCCGGGCCCGCCATGCGGATATCCTGATCTACGGCCACACCCACAAACCTCTGGCAGAGCAGGACGGAGATCTTCTTGTCCTCAATCCCGGCAGCACCACCTACCCCTACGGTCCCGGCGGAAGGCCCACCTACATCCTCCTGGATCTGGAGGAGGGAAAGGAGCCTGTCTGGGAGATCCGCTATCTGGATTAAAAACATAAAGAGGAGAATGGCGGGCGGCTGCTTCCCTCCTTCCCTCTCCGGCCAGCCCCGGCCCTTTTCAGTCAGCCCGGGTTCATCATAATAAGTTTCGCGAAAAACAGAATCAGCCGGCAGATCCCTGTGACAGGGACCTGCCGGCTTCTTTTTCCACCGTTTCAGGCAGTATTTTTTAAGCAGAAGGTCAGACCGGCTCCTCTTCGGCCTCGATGACGGTCCCGGCGTCGCGGATCAGGGAGGCGGCACAGGATCCCTGTCCCCCTTTAAGGAGCGCTTATTCAG
>CAMOGQ010000196.1 GCA_946614165.1 uncultured Lachnospiraceae bacterium | reverse complement strand
GTGTATCATATAGGGAAGCTCCATCTGAGCCACTGTATCAGGTGGAGAGGTTCACGAGCATTATCTGTGCACCGCGGCGGCGGGAGGCCACAGAAGGGTCGTAAAGCCCCTCAGGCTGGGGGTCCGCCACGGCCACAAAGTGGTGGTGAACCGCCAGCTCATGATCGCCAACGCCTTCGAAAATGTGCTGGAGGAAAGGACGCCTGCCGCCCACCGCAGGATCCGCAGCTTCTATGACAGATACGGCTTTCCGGTGGCGGACCTGATCAGGAAAAACCAGGCCGCCTGCGACCTGGTCTACCTGGCCATGAAGCCCGCGGAGTGGCTGTTCCTTGCGGTGCTCTACCTGGTGGACGTTCACCCGGAGAACAGGATCGCTCTCCAGTATCTGCCAAGGCAGAAGGAGCAGGCGAAAAAGGAAGCGGAAAAGAAATGAAAGAAAGCCGGGACAGAGACCTGGGATAAAAGAGAAATGAAGTGAGCCGGCTGCAGGGCGCAGCCGGCTCATCGCGTTTTTCTCTGAAAGATGTAATAGCAGGTCAGGAAACAGCCGGCAAGCCTTTATTCCAGAACGAAGGCGATATCCTCCAGCCTTGCGCTGGTGACGGATCCGTCGTCGTCGGAAATGACCTGTTTTATGACTTCCTTTTTGATCTCCTGCAGTTCTACCACTCTCTGTTCGATGCTGTCCGCGGCGATCAGCTTGATGACCTCCACGTTCCTGGTCTGGCCGATCCTGTGGGTCCGGTCAGAGGCCTGGTTTTCCGCGGCCACGTTCCACCAGGGATCCAGATGGATCACGGTATCCGCCCCGGTCAGGTTCAGACCGGTGCCGCCGGCCTTGAGGGAGATCAGGAATACGTCGATGCCGCCGGCGCTGTTGAAGGAATCCATCATGTCCAGACGGTCTTTTGCGGAGGTGCTGCCGCTCAGGAAATAGAAGGGGATGTTCTTCTTTTCCAGCAGGGCCCGGACGGAGTCCAGAGCTTTTACGAACTGGGAAAAGACCAGGATCCGGTGGCCCTGGTCCAGATATTCGGGAATGAGTTCGGAGAGCATTTCCAGCTTTCCGCTGCCTCCCTTATAGCCCTCCAGGAACATGCCGGGGTCCACGCAGACCTGGCGCAGTCTGGTGAGGTAGGGAAGGATATCGAAGGCTTTTCCTCCTTCCTCCAGGGCTTTCCTGGCTTCCAGGCGCATGGCGTCGTATACCTTTCTCTGCCCCCTGCTCATGTCCGCGGAAAGAATGGTCTCGTACTTGGAAGGCAGATCCTCCAGGACGTCGCCCTTGACCCGTCTGAGGATAAAAGGCCCTGCCTTTCTGGCGATGGCGTCTGCAGGAGAGTCTTTGAAGCGGCTCAGCTCTTCGAAGTAGCCGGGCATGATGTAGTCAAAGATGCTCCACAAGTCGATCACACTGTTCTCGATGGGGGTCCCCGTCAGGGCAAAGCGGTGGCGGACCTTCAGCTCCTTGACGGACCGGGTCTTCTGGGCGTGGACGTTTTTGATATACTGGGCCTCGTCCAGGATGCCGTAGCAGAACTGGCCGGTGTATTTGTCTATGTCGATGCGGAGGGAGTCGTAGGAAGTGATATAGACTTCCCGTCTGCCGTAGTCGATGGAAGAGATGATCTGGCGCCTTGCGGCTTCAGGTCCGTAGATGGCCCTGACCGGCAGGGTCCCATCGAATCTGGCGAATTCGCTGATCCAGTTGAAGACCAGGCTCTTGGGACAGACCACCAGGCTGGGGCTGGGCGTTTCGTCGGACTTGATCAGGGCGATGACCTGGATGGTCTTGCCAAGTCCCATGTCGTCCGCCAGGATCCCGCCCATACCGTATCTGGAAAGGACGCTCATCCACTTGAAGCCCTCCTCCTGGTAGCCCCTGAGGGTCCCGTTCAGGACAGGCGGCTGCAGATCCGCCTCCTTGAAGCTGCGGATCTCTTCGATCATGTCCCGGAGATACTTGTCCACGCGGCAGCTCTTCTGGTGGGAAAAGGCCTTGATGGCGGTGATGAAGGAGACGGTCTTCTTTTTGTACAGGTCCCCCGGATCCATTCCGAAGTCCTGGATGGCGTCTCCCAGGTCCCTGGCCGCCTCGCTGTCAAGATCCACGATCCGGTCACCGTTTAGCATGATGTATTTTTTCTTTTTCCGAAGGCCCAGTACGATCTTTTCCAGCTCTGCCTGGCTGAATTCGCTCTTTTCCAGGAAAACATTCACCAGACCGCTCTGATAGGTGACCCGGATCACGGGCCGGCCCACGGACCTCAGCTCCTTGTTCTGCAGATTTTCGGACAGATAGACGTTGGTCAGGCTCTTCATCCGGGTGAAATCCAGCCTGAAGAAGGAGAGGATGCCGGACTCGTCCGCCAGGACCCCGTCCGAAAAGCCGAGGGAGGCCAGGTAGTTTTGCAGAAGCTCCAGCTTCACCTGATCGATCCTTCTGGACAGGTCCTCTGCCGGGATCTCCTTTCCGTCCCGGAGGATGACCGTCCTTGCTGTGATGACGGAGTTTTCCAGATCAAAATAGGTGTTCAGACGAAGCTCGCTCAGGGCGAACTGGGGCCGGATCTTTTTGTCCAGGTCGAAGGATTCGAAGAACCGGGAGTAAACATTGGCCTGAAAGTCCTTCAGGATGGGCTTTATGTTCACGGAAGGATTTTTGCAGACCAGGTCGATCAGGCTCATTTCATCGTTCGTGCCTTCCACCCGGTCCATGACGCAGGAGCCGTCCTTCTGCCTGGTCAGAAGGTATCCTCTGCCCATCAGGCTGATGAATTCCTGGCCGGAAGAAGAAAGGTCCGTGGAAAGCACGTAGGAGGCGGAGATCCTCAGCCGGATCCTTCTGGGCTCCAGGCGCAGGAGACAGGGGATCTCGTTGTAGAAGACGGTCCGGCCGGAGAGGATTTCCAGCAGGTTTGCGAAAAGGCTTTCTCCCACAGTGATATAGCGTTTGTTTCCTTTGTCGGAGCTGCGCCCTTTGGTATAGCGGGCGCTCATCAGAAGCCTTACCGCCGCCCCGTCGGCTTCCTCCAGGTTGTCGGGGTCGTGGGTCAGGACCAGGTCCTTGCCGTAACCGGAGGTCTGTCCGGTCCTGAAGGCCTGCAGGAATTCGGAAGCGTCTTTGACTACGTATTTCCTGGAGGTGCCCACCTTGAAAGCCAGGGCGCAGGAGGTTCCGTCGCTCCTGTAGAGCAGCCAGTCGATCCGGGCCTTTTCCGTGGCGGCCAGGGGAAGCTTTCCTTCATCCTCAAAGGAACGGCAGAGCCTGCGGTAGGCTTCTGCAAACTTTTTGTTCTTTTTTTCAAAGAGAAAGGCGTCCACAGCGTCCCGGTTCTTTATATACCCGGCCTGATAGGCGTCCTCCCTGCCCTCCACGCAGACTTTGCGGATCAGCTCGGGGGGATACCGGTCGTCTGTGAAGCCGGTCCTTACGGAAGAAAGCAGATGGTCTTCTTCTCTGGCCCAGAGGAGGATACGGCCGCTTCCTGGATCTCTGACCGTGAAATCACAGTAGAAGGAGGAGTCCCTGTTGACAAATTCGTAGGCGCAGGCAAAATAGGAGGCCATCTCCTTTTTGGGGTCGCCCTCAGGTGCCGGGAGGATGCCTTTTATCTTCAGGGTTTTTACCACATGGGACAGAAGCAGGCGGGCGTCGGGAAGTGCGGCCGCAGCGTCGGCGATTTTCTTTTTCAGCGCCGCGCTCCCTGAAACAGAGGCCTGTTCCGTCGAGTGGAGGATAAATGTTCCTTTTACCTTGTCATCTGCTCCGGCGAGCACCTGGTCCATGATATAGGTAAAGCTTTCCCCGGTCAGGGGAACATGAAAAGCCGCTTTCATCTGGTCTTCCAGGGAAAGTTTTTTCATGTCGAAAAAGCCCATGGTGATATTTTTCAGGCCGCTGTAGAAAGCTGCGATCTCATCCGCCGGGATCCTGGCGGCCAGCAGGCGGAAGATTTCCAGGGCTTCCTTATCATCTGCCATGGAATCCAGCTTGGCAGCGGCAGCTTTCAGCTCACTTATATCAGGATCCGGCAGGGCTGCGATCTGACGAAGATAAGGCAGGTCCCGCTTTGCGGGCTTTGCCTTGACGGAGGCATAGTAATGGAGCAGGTCCTTCAGGCCGCCACGGTATTTTAAGAGGAATTCCTTGAAGGGATCTTCCTTATAGCCGCCCTTTTCCAGTTCTCTGACATGGAGCTGATAGCTTTTCAGGACTCTCTTGAAGCTGGCCCGGTTGGAACGGTGCTGCCTTTCCTCGTAATCGTAAGGTTCGGCATACTCTCCTGTATCCAGAACCTCTCTTCTGTAACCGGGATCCTCGAAAAGAGCGGCAAGAAGATAGGGATAGCTTTCCTCCAGAAAGCGGGCTTCGTAGAAGTCGGGGGACAGATCCAGAAGGTATTCGTGGAAATCCCAGTAGTAGTCTTCGCTGCCCGCATCGCAAAGGAGCTTTGTGACCTTCCGGGCCGTCTCCACAAGTTCCTGGTCCGGTTCCTTATTCTCCATGGATCCTGCGGCTTCTGTGAGGTAAGGATCCAGGAACAGGCTCTTGTCCAGGGGCAGATCGGAGACGATATAGTCGTGCTTCAGCTTCCGGAACCGTTCGTTCAGAATGCCGCCGGCGGCGCAGATATGAGGACAATGGTATCTTCCGCAGGTGCAGGAAGCCCCGAAGCGGTAGCCTTCCTTTTTGTCGCTGATGGCGTAGGTCTTTTTGCCGTATGTAAGAGATGCCTCAAGGCTGTCTTCCTTGCCGGGGGCGAATGTGCAGGTGCTGCTCTTCAT
>CAMOGQ010000195.1 GCA_946614165.1 uncultured Lachnospiraceae bacterium | reverse complement strand
CTATCTGTCCGAAGTGCCATGAGGCCGAATGGAAGAGGGAACTGAAAAGGAGGAAAAGGAAATGATCGTACATATCGGAGATTACACCAATACCGGCCAGTGGTCCATGGACATAGACCTGGCCGAGGTCTGCGCCTCCTGCGGGACCAGGAAGAAGGTGGAATGCGTGGACCCTGACGGAACAAGGTATTCGGAGAGCTTCATCAGCCTCCGGCAGGATCAGGCAAGGAAGCTGTTCCGCCAGATCTGGAAGCACGCTGATCATGACACACTGACACGGGCACAGGAATATATCTACAAACATAAAAATCTTAATGCGAGGAAACAATGGGATGCGGCAGGACAACATTTTAAACATAAACGACGGCTCTTTGCGTCCGGAGAATGACGGCCGGCTGATCATATCGGAAGGCCGCAGCCGGTTCGAGAAGAACTGGAAGAACCGGACCATCATGTGGGGCGTCCTGCTGAAGCGCCTGTCGGAGTCGATCATGACAGCGGAGACCCATGCCGAATACATGAAGATGACCAAGGACCGGCAGAGCCAGATCAAGGACATCGGCGGCTTCGTCGGCGGGCACCTGAAGGAAGGCCACAGGAAGAGCGGGAACGTCCTTGAGCGCCAGATTCTGACGCTGGACCTGGACTTCCCGCCGAGCGACTTCTGGAAGGAGCTGGAGGGCAACCTCGACGTGGTCGGCGCCATGGCGGTCTACTCGACCCACAAGCACACGGCAAAGAGCCCCAGGTACCGGCTGATCATGCCGCTGGACCGCCCGGTGTCGCCGGATGAATATGAGGCGATCGGGCGCAAGGTGGCGGAGCATATCGGCATCGACTACTTCGACGACACGACATTCCAGCCGACAAGGCTGATGTACTGGCCCAGCCATTCGAGGGACGTGGAGCCATTCTTCAGATACCGGGACGAGCCCTTCCTGTGCGCGGACGACGTGCTGGCGGAGTACCCGGACTGGACGGACGCCAGCTTCTGGCCGGAGTCCTCCAGGATGACCGGGGTCCGGAAGAAGATGGCGGACAAGCAGGGGGACCCGACGGCCAAGACGGGCCTGATCGGGGCCTTCTGCAGGACATATACGGTCACAGCGGCCATCGCCCGGTTCCTGCCGGAGGTCTATACGCCGACGGCCAAGGAGGACCGGTACACCTACGCGGCCGGGTCGACCGCCGCGGGCCTTGTGGTCTACGACGGCGACCTGTTCGCCTTCTCCAACCACTCGACGGACCCGGCGGGCGGGCAGCTCTGCAACGCCTTCGACCTTGTCAGGATCCATAAATTCGGAGACCGGGACGAAGGCGCGGAGGACAAGCCGACCACGAAAAAGCCCAGCTACAAGGCCATGCTGGAGCTGGCCGCAGGCGATAAGGACGTGAGGCTGACACTGGCCAGGGAAAAGGCGGCCGAGGCGAAGCGCGACTTCGACGCCCCCGCGGACCCGGATCCGGAGAGCGATGACTGGAAGAGCGTCCTGACCCTGGACAAGAACGACGGGATCCTTCCCACGGCGCTGAACCTGATGACCATCCTGCGCAGGGACCCGGCCATACAGGGCATAGCCTACAACGAGCTCAGCCATGCCATAGAGGCGTCGCAGGAGCTGCCGTGGAATCGGCCGGACAAGTACTGGAGGGACGCCGATTCGGCGCAGCTCTACCTGTATCTGGCCAACAACTACTGCAAGTTCCCGGACAACCTGTTCCAGAAGGGTCTGACGGCGATCACCGATGAGAGGCGCTTCAATCCACTCAGGGCGTACATAGACGGCCTGCCGGAGTGGGACGGGGTGCCACGGGCCGAGACCCTGCTGACCGATTACCTGGGGGCGGAGGACACGCCGTACACCCGGGCCGTGACCAGGAAGACACTGGCCGGGGCCGTACAGAGGGTACTGGAGCCGGGCTGCAAGTTCGACACGGTACTGGTCCTGGTCGGGAAACCCGGCATCGGCAAGTCGACGATCCTTCGGAAGCTGGGCGGCGACTGGTTCAGCGACAGCCTGTCGCTGGCCGATACCAGGGACAAGACCGCGGCTGAGAAGCTGCAGGGCCAGTGGATCGTGGAGATCGGGGAGATGCAGGGGTCCCGCAAGGCGGACATAGACGTCATGAAGGGCTTCATATCAAGGCAGGTCGATGAGTACCGGCCGGCCTACGGGAGGGTCACGGAGAAGCACCCGCGGACCGCCATCATCTGCGGCACGACCAACAGCACGAACGGCTTCCTGAAGGACACGACGGGCAACCGGCGCTTCTGGCCGGTGCCGGTCTCCGGGGACGGGTGGCTGAGCGCCATGGACATGGATGAGGACACCCGGGCACAGATCTGGGCCGAAGCGAAGGTCATGCTGGAGAAGGGCGAGACGGTCTACCTGGACCAGGAGATGGAGAAGGAGGCCGCCAGGATGCAGCAGTCCATGCTGGAGTACGACGAGCGCGAGGGGCAGGTACTGGAGTACCTGGACACCCTGCTGCCGGAGGGCTGGTATGACTGGCCCACGTACAAGAGGGTCGACTTCTTCCAGCAGCATGATGAGCTGTCGGGCGAAGAGGAAGGCGTGATCCGGCGCGAGGCGGTATGCAGCCTGGAGATCTTCTGCGAATGCTTCGGAAGGCCCAAGAGCACATGGAAGAAGCAGGACGCCTATGAGATCGCCGGGATCATGGCCCGGCTCCCTGGCTGGGAGAGGACCGGAGAACGCAGATACATCGGCGGATACGGCCGTCAGAGGCCTTTTACAAGGGAGCCAGAGGACGGGACAAGTCATGGGGACAAGCCCCCTGGGACAACTTTTGGAGCGGCGGAAGCCGAAGATTTCTAATGGTAACGAATATGGGACAGGAACAAGTTGGAACGGACTTGTCCCGGTAGTTGTCCCATAGAGAAAACGACTTATTTAAGCCAAAAACATAAAGTATTAGGACAATGGGACAAGTATATATAAAACATTTCAAATTATAGAAATACACGTATATACGCGCGCGAAAGCAGGCGCATACACACGTATACGTATATAGAGAAAAAAGTTGAGAACATAGTTGTCCCATTGTCTTGTCCCAAAGGAGAAATATGGAACGCGAAAGAGACATAGAAGCATGGCTGCGGCGCAAGGTGACTGACGCCGGCGGGCTCTTCTTCAAATTCACATCGCCCGGCAATGACGGTGTGCCGGACCGGCTGGTCGTCATGGACGGCAGGGTGGTGTTCGTGGAGCTGAAGCAGGAAGGCAGGAAGCCAAGGCTGCTGCAGGAGTGGCAGATCGCCAGGCTCCGGCGAGCCGGGGCGGATGTCAGGGTCGTGGCAGGCATGGATGAAGCAAGGAGGTTCTTTGATGAGATTCGTTCCGCATGAGTACCAGGTCCGAGCGATCGACATGATCATGGAGCTGCCTGCCGTCGGGCTGTTCCTGGACATGGGGCTTGGCAAGACCGTCATCACGCTGACGGCTGTCCGCCGGCTGATCATGGAGGAGTTCGCGGTCAGCAAGGTCCTTGTCATAGCGCCCAAGCGCGTGGCCGAGGATACCTGGAGCCGGGAGCACGCCAAGTGGGACCACCTGCAGGACCTCCGGATCAGCAAAGTGCTGGGGAGCCGGGAGCAGAGGACCGGGGCACTGGACGCCGATGCGGACATCTACGTCATCGGCCGGGACAATGTGGTGTGGTTGACACAGCAGTACCCGAAGGCATGGCCCTTCGACATGGTGGTCATCGACGAGCTGTCCAGCTTCAAGAACCCGCAGGCCAAGCGCTTCCGGGCACTGAGGAAGTACATCCCCAGGGCGGACAGGGTCGTGGGCCTGACCGGGACGCCCAGCCCCAACGGCCTGATGGACCTGTGGGCGCAGATCTACCTGCTGGACAGGGGGCAGCGCCTGGGCCTTACACTGGGCGCCTACCGGGACAAATACTTCACGGCCGGGGCCAGGAACGGCTACGTGGTCTATAAGTGGCTGCCGGTCAAAGGGGCCCAGAAGGCCATCGAGCAGAAGATCCGGGACATCTGCGTCAGCATGTCGGCCGATGATTACCTGACCCTGCCGAAGCGGATCGACAATGTCATCCCGGTCCGGCTGAGCGGCAGCCAGATGGAGCAGTACCGCCGGATGGAGCAGGACCAGCTGGTCCGGATCGGTGACGATGACGTCGCGGCCCTGTCGGCCGCCGCCGTCATGACAAAGCTCCTGCAGATGGCCAACGGCGCCGTCTATACCATGGACGGCACCGTGGCCATGGTCCACAGCTGGAAGGCGAAGGCCCTGGCGGAGATCGCCGACACGGCCCAGGAGCCCATACTGGTCTTCTATTCCTACCGGCACGATATAGACGCGATCAAAAAGGAGATCCCGCAGGCGCAGGAGCTGGGTGGCCCGGACGACATCCGGGACTGGAACGACGGGAAGATCCCGGTCCTGCTGGCGCACCCGGCCAGCGTGGGCTACGGCCTGAACCTGCAGGAGGGCGGCCACATCATAGTGTGGTACGGACTGACATGGAGCCTGGAGCTTTACCAGCAGGCCAATGCCCGGCTGTACCGGCAGGGGCAGGAGAAGCCGGTGATCATCCACCACCTGATCGCCGAGGGCACCGTGGACGAGCAGGTCATGCGGGCCCTGCAGATGAAGGACACCAGCCAGGCGGCACTGCTGGCTGCATTGAAAGAGAGGAAAAGATAATGATCAGGTGGAGAGCAACGGGAAAGACCATAAAGGCCAATGGAGAAAAGACAGTCTTCTACCGGGGCGACGGCACAGATTACAGAATCGAATCCCGGACCAGATGGATCCAGAACAACAAGAACAACGGCAAGCGCCTGTTCACGACTTACGTGGTCCTGAAGGGCGTCGATGAGGTCGTGGCCGAGAAAATGTCTCTGACGGACGCCAAGAATTTTGTGGAGGGATTGACATGCTGAATCTTCTGATCGGGAGCAGGAGCATTTCTGT
>CAMOGQ010000194.1 GCA_946614165.1 uncultured Lachnospiraceae bacterium | reverse complement strand
CCACCACCAACGTGGCCACCGACCACAACCAGCTGACCATGGAGATCATGCAGAAGGTAGCCGCCAGGCACGGTCTGGTCTGCCTCCTTCATGAAAAGCCCTTCGCAGGCGTCAACGGTTCCGGCAAGCACAACAACTGGTCCATTGCCACCGATTCCGGCCAGAACCTGCTCTCTCCCGGGGCCACTCCCTATGAGAACGCCCAGTTCCTTCTCTTCCTCTGCGCCGTCATCAAGGCCGTGGACGATTATCAGGATCTGCTGCGTCTGGCTGTGGCCACAGCAGGCAACGACCACAGGCTGGGCGCCAACGAAGCCCCGCCTGCTGTCATTTCCATCTTCCTGGGAGATGAGCTGACCGCCGTACTGGACGCCATCGAAAAGGATCTGCCCTATGAAGGGACCAAAAGGGTCAGGATGAAACTGGGCGTGGACGTCCTGCCCCGCTTCAACAGAGATACCACCGACCGCAACCGGACCTCTCCCTTCGCCTTCACCGGCAACAAGTTCGAGTTCCGCATGCTGGGCTCCTCCAACTCCATTGCCTGCACCAACATCATGCTCAACAGCGCTGTGGCCGAGAGTCTCCGGATCTACGCCGACAGACTGGAAGGGGCCGAGGACTTCGAGACAGCCCTGCACGACATGATCAAGAAGACCATCAGGGATCACAAGAGGATCATCTTCAACGGCAATGGCTACGATGACGCCTGGATCAGAGAAGCCACAGAGGTCAGGGGCCTTATGAACTACCGCACCACGGCGGACTGCATGCCCCACCTGCTGGATGAAAAGAACGTGACCATGCTCACCTCTCTGGGCGTCTTCTCCATCGACGAGCTCAGATCCCGCAGGGATATCATGCTGGAGAACTACTGCAAGAGCGTGGAGATCGAGGCCGACACCATGATCTCCATGGCCAGGACCCAGATCGCTCCTGCCATCGAGGCCTATGCCGGCCATGTGGCGGGCACAGCTTCCTCCAAGCTGAACCTGGCTCCCGACCTTATGTGCCGCTACGAGACAGGCCTTGTCAGAAAGCTGTCCGGCCTTCTGGATCAGATCGAGGAAAAGGCGGACGCCCTGGAAGAGGCATCTGCCAGGGTCCGCGGGGCAGAGGACATCATCGAAGAATCCTGCATGATCAGAGACCTGGTCCTGCCCGCCATGGAGGCGCTGCGGACTCCCTGCGACCAGGCGGAAGCCGTGACGGCCAAGTCCTACTGGCCCTTCCCCACCTATGCCGATCTTCTCTTCGGTGTAAAGTAAAAAACATTCCGGGTTCCGGCATCATGCGGGGACAGCCTGCTTCATGCCGGAGCCCGGTCAGACAGCACAGCATACGTAAAGGAGACAACTCATTATGACTGTAGAATTCTGGTTCCTTATAGGCGCTGCCCTGGTCTTCTGGATGCAGGCCGGTTTCGCAATGGTGGAAACAGGCTTTACCAGAGCCAAGAACGCCGGCAACATTATTATGAAGAACCTGATGGATTTCTGTATCGGCACCGTGGTCTTCTCCCTCCTGGGATACTCCCTCATGATGGGCGAGGATACCTTCTTCGGCCTGATCGGAAAACCGAACTTTGATCTTTTCACCTCCTTCGGACGCTTTATCGCACCTGCCGAAGGCGGCTTTACAAACGCCAGCTATTTCGTATTCAACCTGGTATTCTGCGCCACCACGGCTACCATCGTATCGGGCGCCATGGCGGAGCGCACCCGCTTTTCTGCCTACTGTGTCTACTCCGGCGTGATCAGTCTTCTGATCTACCCCATTGAGGCCCACTGGATCTGGGGCGGCGGCTGGCTCTCCCGTCTGGGCTTCCATGATTATGCAGGCTCCTGCGCCATCCACATGGTGGGAGGCATCGCAGCCCTTATAGGCGCTGCCGTCCTGGGTCCCAGGATCGGCAAATATGTGACTGACAGAAAGGGAAAGGTGGTCAAGGTCAACGCCATTCCCGGCCATTCCATTCCTTTGGGCGCCCTGGGCGTATTTATCCTCTGGCTGGGCTGGTATGGCTTCAACGGAGCGGCAGCTACTACCCCTTCTGAACTCTCTTCCATCTTCCTGACCACCACCGTGGCCCCTTCCGTGGCCACCTGCACCACCATGCTCTATACCTGGATCCGGAACGGCAAGCCTGACGTATCCATGTGTCTCAACGCCTCCCTGGCCGGCCTGGTGGCCGTCACGGCAGGGTGCGACGCTTTCGACGCCCTGGGATCTGCCATTGTAGGTCTGGTGTCCGGCATTCTTGTGGTCGTGGTCGTGGAATTCCTGGATCTGAAGCTCCACATCGATGACCCGGTGGGCGCCGTGGGCGTCCACTGCGCAAACGGGATCTGGGGCACCCTGGCCGTGGGCCTTCTGGCAAATCCCCAGGCGCCTGCAGGACTTTCGGGCCTTCTCTATACCGGAGACCCCCGCCAGATGGGGCTGCAGCTTCTGGGCTTTGTTTCCGTGGCTGCCTGGGCAGCCGCGACCATGACCGGCTTCTTTCTCCTGCTTAAAAGGATCGGCTTCCTGAGAGCCCAGGCAGAGGATGAGCTTATGGGCCTGGACATCAGCGAACACGGTCTTCCCAGCGCCTATGCGGATTTCATGCCCGCTGTAGACCAGTATACGGAATCCGGCGGCGAAGTCGTTCCCGTCGTTACGGGCACGGTTCCCCCGGCAGAGGCAGTACCCGTAAAAAGAGAGCCCGTCTTCAGGGACGAGAACTCCAAATTTACCAAGGTGGAGATCGTCTTCAAGGAAGAAAAACTCTATGCCCTCAAAGACGCCATGGCCAGGCTGGGCATTACCGGCATGACCATCTCCCATGTCATGGGATACGGCATGCAGAAGGGCCATACCGAGTTCTACAGAGGCGTTGCGGTGGAAACGGATCTTCGCCCCAAGGTCCAGATGGACATCGTAGTGGCGGCCATTCCCGTGAGGGATGTGATCGAAACCGCCAAGAAGGTCCTCTATACCGGCCATATCGGCGACGGCAAGATCTTCGTTTACGACGTGGAGAACGTCATCAAGGTCCGTACCGGCGAAGAAGGCTGGAATGCCCTGCAGGACGTGGAATAGGACGAAAAACGTACAAACAGCAGGAGGAAAAGACATATGTGTTCCATTATGGCCTGGTGCGGACCGGACGTGGATCCGCAGGAATTTAAGACCGGTTTTGACCGGACCCTCTCCCGGGGTCCGGATGACAGCAGAGTCATTGATACCGGAAAGGGACTTATGGGCTTCCACCGCCTTTCCATCATGGGCCTGACTCCCGCGGGCATGCAGCCCTTTGAGATGGACGGAAGTTATGTGGTCTGCAACGGAGAGATCTACGGCTTTGAAGCCTGCAAAAGGAAACTGGAAGGAAAAGGCTACAGCTTCAAAAGCGGAAGCGACTGCGAGATCCTGCTTCCCCTCTACAGGGAATACGGCACGGACATGTTTTCCATGCTGGATGCGGAATTTGCCTGCATCATCTATGACGGGACCTCCGGGACCTTCCTGGCAGCCAGGGATCCTATTGGAATCAGGCCTCTCTACTACGGCTATGACAGACAAGGGGGCATCCTCTTTGCCAGCGAGCCGAAAAACCTGGTGGGGCTGGCGGACCGTATAAAGCCTTTCCCTCCCGGCTGCTTCTATAAAGACGGCTCCTTTATTCCCTACGCGGAGATCTCCTCCGTGAGAGAAATCTGCCGTGACGATCTGGAAACAGCCTGCGAAAAGATCCGCAGGAAACTGATCCGGGGCGTAAAAAAACGCCTGGTGGCCGACGCCAAAGTAGGCTTCCTCCTTTCCGGCGGTCTGGATTCTTCTCTGGTCTGCGCCATTTCGGCAAGGCAGTCCAAAGAGCCCATACGCACCTTTGCCATCGGCATGGAGAAGGACGCCATCGACCTCAAATACGCCAGAGAGGCAGCCGACTATATAGGGGCCGATCACACCGAGGTATATATGACCCCGGAGGAGGTCCTTTCCTCTCTGGAGAGGGTCATAGAGCTTCTGGGCACCTATGACATCACCACCATCAGAGCTTCCATGGGCATGTATCTGGTCTGCAAAGCCATTCATGAAAAGACAGATATCCGGGTCCTTCTGACCGGCGAGATCTCGGATGAGATCTTCGGCTACAAATATACGGATTTCGCCCCCTCTCCGGATGCCTTCCAGGCGGAGGCCGAAAAGAGAGTCCGTGAGCTCCATATGTACGACGTTCTCCGGGCGGACCGCTGCATTTCGGTCAACTCTCTGGAGGCCAGAGTCCCTTTCGGAGATCTGGATTTCGTTTCCTACGTCATGGCCCTGGATCCTTCCCTCAAGGTCAACCGCTACGGCAAGGGCAAATACCTCCTCCGCCACGCCTTCGAAGGCCTGGGCTATCTGCCGGATTCCATCCTCTGGAGAGAAAAGGCGGCCTTCTCCGATGCCGTGGGCCATTCCATGGTAGACGACCTGAAGGAATACGCCGAAGGCTTCTACACCGATGAGGAATATGAAGCTCTCCGCCTTAAATACGACCATGCCAGACCCTTTACCAAGGAATCCCTCCTCTACAGGGAGATCTTTGAAAAGCACTATCCGGGTCAGTCGGAAATGGTGGCAGACTTCTGGATGCCCAATAAGGACTGGAAAGGCTGCAACGTGAACGATCCCTCCGCCAGAGTCCTCTCCAACTATGGAGACAGCGGCGTGTAAAATACCTGCTTCACGGCGGGCATTTTAAATACATCCTTAAATGAGGCAGGCCGTCCGGTTCCCGGGCGGCCTGCCGTCTGTTTCTCTTTTTCTTCTGTCTCTTTTTTCTTTCTCTTTTCCCTTCTCTTTTTTTCTTCCTTCTCTTTTTTCTTTCCCTTACTCCATGATTTCTTCCGCTCTTCCACTGTCAAAAAGCAGGCGGAAAGATTATACTGATATGAGACTCTGCAGCACCATCGCAGTTAGGAGGGAGCAATCTTGCATTATCACATCGTCGTCAATCCCGCCTCCAGCTCCGGCCAGGGCCTGGAGAACTGGAAGAACATAGAACCCTGCTTTAAGGAAAGCGGCCATACCTGGAAGGTATA
>CAMOGQ010000193.1 GCA_946614165.1 uncultured Lachnospiraceae bacterium | reverse complement strand
GAAAATGCAAGGGATTCGGAAAAAATAATTGCAAGAAATCTGAGAATTTCCAAAGATTCTCCGGAAGCGGTCTCCCGGGAAATCTCTCATGTTTCCGGACAGGAATCCTTTTCGTGTCCCCTGTCCTTCTCAGGCTTTCCTGGATGCCTGTTTCCTGAAGGTGCCGATGGCCTCGATGACCAGGACCACTGCCAGAGCAGCCATGGAAACGGCAAAGACCAGCTGGAAGTAGTCGCCCCATGCGGCCGTACCTGCTCCGATGAGGCCGAACTTGGCCTTAATGGTCAGAAGGAGGGAGGACAGGGTGGCAAGGAGCATGAAGGCCATGGGGAAGTAGAACATCTTATTGTTCTTTCCGGCTTCGCCCAGCCATGCGCAGACGGCCATGAGGGCAATGCCTGCCAGCAGCTGGTTGGCGGCGCCGAAGAGGCCCCAGATCTGGGACAGGGAAAGTCCGCCCAGGATGCAGCCGATGATGACCATGAAGGCCGTACCGAAAAGGGGATGGGCCAGGATCCTGCGGGAGCCCTGTGCATCTTTATAGGAAGCTTCTCCTTCCTTTAAGAAGAGCTCGCTGAACATAAATCTGGAAAGACGGGTGCCGGTATCCAGAGAGGTCAGTGCGAAAACGGATACGGCCAGGGTCAGCAGGGCGTAGATGGTGTTGTAGACGCCTGTGCCCTCTGCCGCGAACATAAGGCCGATGCCTCCTGCGAAGGCCGCGGAAGGAGAACCGAAGCCGCCGTCCACATACTTCTGGAAGACCATGCCCACGGCGATCAGGGAGATGATGCCCAGGGCGGATTCGATCAGCATGGAGCCGTAGCCGATGGGCTTGGCGTGGGCTTCATTGTCCAGCTGCTTGGAGGAGGTACCCGTGGCGATCAGGGAATGGAAGCCCGAGCAGGCGCCGCAGGCCACCGTGATGAACAGGGTAGGGAAAAGGGTATTTCCGTTGGCCAGCTTCCATCCCGTGAAGGCAGGGAGCTGGAAGGTAGCGGACCCGGTAAAGGCGGAAAACAGAATGCCGGCCAGGGCCAAGATCATCATGGCGTAAAGAAGGAAGCTGGACAGATAGTCTCTGGGCTGCAGCATGATCCATACGGGGATCAGGGAAGCCACGGTGATATAAAGGCCAATCAGAACGATCCATGCGGTCCTTGTCATGGCAAGGCCCACGTTCATGCCCAGGGCCACGATGACAACGATGCCGATGATGCCGCAGACAGTGGCGGGACCGGTCTTGACGCCGAAGCGGTTGGTCATGACCCCGTAGGCGATGGCCAGGACGATAAAGAGCATGGAGATCATGGCCGTGGTCTGGTTGCCTGTGGGATCTGTCACGATGCCGAAGGTCACAGGGGCGTCGGCCGCGGTAAAGAAGGTGCCGGCTACCACGTTGACGAAGGAAGCGATGACCAGGATCAGGACCAGGAGGGCAAAGATGGTAAAGAGCCTCTGGGCCCTCTTGCCCATGGTGTCATGGATCAGTTCACCCACCGTCTTGCCGTCGTGACGGACAGATGCGAACAGAGAACCGAAGTCCTGCAGACCGCCGAAGAAAATACCGCCGATCACGCACCAGAGAAATACCGGTACCCAGCCGAAAACGGAGGCCTGGATGGGGCCGTTGATGGGACCTGCACCGGCGATGGATGAAAAATGGTGGCCCATCAGAACTGCGGGAGGAGCCGCCACATAGTCGACGCCGTCTTCCATGGTGCAGGCAGGTGTCTTGCGGTCAGGGTCAACGCCCCACTCTTTTGCCAGGTAGCTGCCGTAGGTCACATAACCTGCGATCAGCAGGGCGATGGCTGCTAAAATAATGAATAGTGCTGTCATGTTTCTTCTCCTTTTTCATTATATATATGCCTGAAAGAGCTTTGACAGGTCTTCCCCGCGGCGGTTGCAGAAGGAAGTCCCCGTCTGACACTCATAGACAGTCATGCGGCAGGCGGACCAGCCCTTAAGGCCCAGGCGGTAGCTTTTGTAGTGGTCCGTCTTTCTGATCTCTCTTGCGGCCTCGGGATCCACGGTGTCCGCGATGATGACAAGGCAGGCGTCCGTGCTCCTGTGGCTACCCGACAGATCCACCCTGGAAAGAGTGGTCTCCCAGGCCTTTTTGTCCAGTTCCCGGAAAGTCTCGGGATCCAGGTGGTCCAGCAGGCGGAAAAAGACGTACTCGCTGGAATCCGACTGGGAAATACGGGCGCTTTTCATAAGAAAGTACTGCTCGTCGTGCATTCCAAAGGAGGCCTCAGCGTCGAAGGGCTCCGTGGGCGTCTCCCGGTCTATGTTGTAGTAGGCTTCGAAGGAGCGCAGGACTTTTTCAAGCAGCGCTTCCTTATCTGCAGTGTTTCTGTTCATGCTTCTTTGTTCTTCTCCGGCAGGGAAAAATCCCCGTCCGGCATACGCAGTTTCAGTTCCTTCATCAGCTCTCTGGCGGCTCTTGTCCCGGGCAGCTGGATCACGGCCAGCTCCTCGTCTCCGCTGCAGATCACCAGGTTCTCGATCTGCAGATCCCCCCGGCCGCAGCACATCCTGGCCGGAACCAGAAGCACCCTGCGGAAGCACCGGGTGATCCCGGCGTAGGGCATGTAGTAGTGCCTGAGCCGCAGACGGAAAAAGAGAAATTCCTTTCCCGTCCTGATGACGCCGATCTCTCTTGCGCTCCTATAATCCTCTTCCAGGAGGGACGGGTCCTGGCAGACCTCCCTTAAGGGATAAAACTTCATGGTCTGTTTCCTTTCCTTTTTTCAGAGGCGGATCCCCTCCTGGCGGAGGGAGCGGAAGATCCAGATCTTTTTCAGAGAAAAGACCACCCTGTCATTACAGAAGAGGCGGTAGGGGGGAAAGAGGACCTGGCCCTGGTCCGTCCGGACGCCTCTGTAGCGCTTCTTTTGTATCAGGTAGGCGGCGAAATCGTCTGTCACCAGGCGCAGGTAAAGCTCCGTGATCTCAAAGTCGGAATGGTCCGAACTTGCCACCTCTACGGAAATATTCATTTTTCCCTTCCTTTTCATGTAGGCAAGGAGTTCCGGTGTATAGACTATCTCCAAGGCGTCCCCTTTTATGCGTTAAAGCTGAAAACCAAAAAACATTTTAGACCCTGATTTTCATTTTTCCATGATGTATTTTATTGTTTTTTTATGATTTATTTTGTCATTTTTTAAATTTATGAATTCGTGTTTATTTTTTACTGCAAAAGAGCTTTCCTCTCCTAAATTTTACGGTCTCCAAAGAAAGCTCCTGCCGGAATCCACTAAACCGCCCTTTTCCCAGAACGCAAATTATTCCATATGATACGACAAATTGCTCTATGGAATCGCTCATAATTCCATGCTATTCTGAAAATCAGTCCGGGAAAAAGCAGCCCGGAAACTTTAATCTCGGCCCCCTTAAACCATGGCCGGTCCAGACTTTGAACAGTTTTTGAAAGGATTCTGCAATGGCTATACAGTACAATGAAAAGAAAAGAATCTTCTCTCTTCATACGGCACATACGACCTATCAGATGATGGCGGACAGCCATGACTATCTGCTGCATCTTTACTACGGAAAGCACGCCGTCGGCGAAATGGATTACCTTCTGCAATATATGGACAGGGGCTTCTCTCCCTGCCCCCACGAGACGGCCCCCGAGCGCATCTATTCCCTGGATGTGCTCCCCCAGGAGCTTCCCACTGTGGGGACCGGCGACTACCGCGTTCCCGCCCTTATGATCGAAAGCGAAGGAGGCATCATCTGGACAGACCTTCGCTATGCGGGATACAGCATCACAAGCGGTAAGTATTCCCTGCCCGGTCTTCCCGCCGTATACGCTTCGGCTAAGGAAGCCCAGACCCTGGAGATCTTTCTCCGGGACCAGGCTCTGGGACTGCAGGTGAGCCTCCTCTACGGCGTTCTTCCCGAGCTGGACATCATCACCCGCGCCATGATCCTGAAAAATACCGGCTCCGAAAAGCTCTATGTCCGCAAGGCACAGAGCGCCGTTCTGGATTTTGTATCCGGTGAGTTCGATCTTCTGACCTTCCTCGGCCGGCATACCTTCGAGCGCAGCATGACCAGGAGCCATGTAAGCGGCAACTGCCAGACCATCGGAAGCCGCAGAGGCATGTCCTCCCACCAGTTCAATCCTCTGATGATCCTTTCCGACAGGACCACCAACGAGACCGAGGGACGCTGCTGGGCCATGGAATTCGTCTACAGCGGAGGCTTCAAGGGCGAAGTCATGAAAGACCAGTTCGGTGGCTGCCGCATGCAGCTGGGTCTGTCGGACGAGCTTTTCCGCTATCCCCTTGCCCCGGGCGATCGCTTCGCTTCCCCGGAAGTCATTCTGTCCTACTCCCACAAGGGCTTTTCCGCCCTGTCCCAGAGCCTGCACCGCTGCATTCGCTCTCACGTCTGCCGCGGCCCCTGGAAAGACAAAGTGCGTCCCATTCTGGTCAACAGCTGGGAAGCCGCTTACTTCCACTTTAACGGCGAGACCATCTACCAGCTGGCAAAGAGCGCAAAAGAACTGGGCATCGAAATGGTGGTCATGGATGACGGCTGGTTCACAAACCGCAGCGACGACTACAGCGGCCTGGGCGACTGGACCGTGGACGAGGAAAAACTGGGCGAGAGCCTGGGCAGCCTGATCTCCCGCATCAACGCCATCGGCATGAAATTCGGCATCTGGGTAGAGCCCGAAATGATCAGCGAGATCTCCGAGCTTTACAAAGCCCATCCCGACTGGGCCCTGTCCATTCCCGGAAGAGACCCTGTCCTGGGCCGCAGCCAGCTGGTCCTGGATATGTCCAGAAAAGAAGTGGTGGACTATATTTTCGAAAGGCTCTGCTCCCTTCTGGACCAGGGCAACATCGAATATATCAAATGGGACTACAACCGCTGCATCGCGGAAGTTTACTCCCACTGTGCCGACGAGCAGGGCAGAGTCCTCTACGACTACATGCTGGGCCTCTACGATCTGCTGGAAAGACTGATCGTCCGCTACCCTGACCTTCTGATCGAAGGCTGCGCGGGCGGCGGCGGCCGCTTCGACGCCGGCATGCTCTACTATACGCCCCAGATCTGGTGCAGCGACAACACCGACGC
>CAMOGQ010000192.1 GCA_946614165.1 uncultured Lachnospiraceae bacterium | reverse complement strand
CTCCCGCCTGTCATAGAAGTTGGTCCCGCCCACCACGTTGTAGGGGATGGAGCCCATGACAAAGCGGTCCTCCAGCATACGGGACTGGGCGTTGGTCCTGTAGAGGACGGCAAAGTCCTTATAGTGCAGGGAACGGTCGGCCCGCATCTTGCGCAGGATATCGTCGGCGATAAAGCCCGCCTCCTCGTAGGCGGTGCTGAGTCTTCTGTAATGGATGGGGGCGCCTGCTCCGTGGTCGGTCCAGAGATTTTTGACCTTGCGCCTGGTATTGTTGGCGATGACCGCATTGGCGGCGTCCAGCACGTTCTGGGTAGACCGGTAGTTCTGTTCCAGCCGGACCACCAGGGCGTCGGGATAATTCTTCTCGAAGTCCAGTATGTTGCGGATATTCGCCCCGCGGAACTTATAGATGGACTGGTCGTCGTCGCCCACAACGCACAGGTTCCTGTAGCGGTCCGCCAGGAGCCTGACCAGTTCGAACTGGGCCGTGTTGGTGTCCTGGTATTCATCCACCATGATGTAGACGAATCGCTTCTGGTAATATTCCAGCACCTCGGGGTGCCTTTTAAAGAGCTCCACCGCCAGCATGAGAAGATCGTCGAAATCCAGGGCGTTGTTCTTTTTCATGGCCTTCTGGTAGGCTTCGTAGCAGTCTGCGATCTTCCTGTACCTGTAGTCATAGGATCCCGCCTCTTCCTCCCGGAAGCGGACGGGCCCGATCAGCTCGTTCTTTGCAGACGAAATGGCTGAGAGAATTTCCCGTTCCCTCAGCTCCTTGGTGTTGACGGCCAGGTTCTTGCAGATGTCCTTCATCATGGTCTTCTGGTCGTCGGTATCATAAATCGTAAAGGAATTATCATAGCCCAGAAGGTCGATGTGCCTTCTGAGGATCCTGACGCAGAGGGAGTGGAAGGTGGAGATCCAGACGCTTCCCGCTCCGGATCCGATCATATTGTCAACACGCTGCCGCATCTCTCCCGCGGCCTTGTTGGTAAAGGTGATGGCCAGGATATTCCAGGGACTGACCTCGCATTCCTCCATCAGGTAAGCGATCCTGTGGGTAATGACACGGGTCTTGCCGCTGCCGGCTCCGGCCAGGATCAGAACCGGGCCTTCCGTCTGATAGACGGCCTGCTGCTGCTCCCGGTTCAGGGTATCGTAAATGCTCATGTATACTCCCGTAGCAAAATCATTTCTTGTCGTTTTCCTCCCGGATCAGGGAATCGATCAGCCTTTCCACAAAAAGCTTTTTCATATAGATCTCGGCGCTCACCATGCAGATCAGATCAAAATACCGGAGAGGCTCCGCTTCCTCTTCCGGAAGGTCGGGAAAGGACCGGAAAGCCAGGTCGATCTGTTCGCCGCAGTCTTCCATGACCTTTTCCACCCGCTCCGCCGCATCGGCAAAGATCTTCTGATAGATCTCCGTGACCGTCAGGTCGGGCTCCTTCATCTCGGGAATGGGCAGCTTTTTCTTTCTGGCGCTGGCGATCTCGGCCTGACGCTCGGGGCTGTCCTCGGGATTGGTGGTGGGGAAGGCATAATTCTGGCTGACAGGATCCAGGATGGTCTTAATGTCCTCCAGGGACAGGATATTCTTGAGGTAATAAATAAAGATCAGCAGGAGGATGTGGTCTCTCCCGTATTTCTTTCTGACGGGAGGGATCAGGACCTTGTTCTTGACATAGTTGTTGATCATGGTCTTGGTCAGGATCTTGTCCTTTTCCGGATCCCTGGTCAGATGGCGCATGCGCTCGTCCATAAAGGTAGTGACCTGGTCCATATAGAGATCGATCCCGGGTATGTCGTCGGGATTCATGAATTCCATCGCTTCAAAGATCTTCCGGAGCTCTTCTCCGGCCTTTTCCTGTCCGCCCATAGAATCTCCTCCTGTCTGCAGCTTTAAAAGGTCAGGCCCCTGCCCCGGCCTGCCTGGCCGCTCTGGCCTGCTTTTTCATTTCTCTGGCATTGTCCAGGGCTGCCCCGGAAATGGAGGCGCCTCCAAGGAGCCTTGCCAGTTCCCTGTCGCTTTCCTCTTCCGAAAGCCTGGTGATATGGGTCATGGTCCTGCCGAGAGTGCTTTCCTTGGCGATCAGATAATGGCTGTTCTCCATGGCCGCGATCTGGGGCAGATGGGTAATGCACAGGATCTGATGGTTCTTTGCAAGTCTCCCCAGCTTCTCCGACACCTTCCATGCCGTATGGCCGCTGATGCCGGTATCGATCTCGTCGAAAATAAAGCTGTAGAGTTCGTCCTTGCCCGCAAAGACTGTCTTCAGGGCCAGCATGATCCTGGAAAGCTCGCCGCCGCTGGCGATCTGGTCCAGAGGCCTTAAGGCTTCTCCAGGGTTCATGGATATATTGTAGCGGACCTGGTCGAAGCCGTCCGCCCCGGCATGGCCGGGGTCCGGGGTCAGGTCCACCTGAAATTCCACCTGATTGAAGTTTAAGTCCAGCAGAGCCTCCTTCATGGCCGCCGCGAAGGATGCCGCGGCTTCCCGTCTCTTTTCGGAAAGCAGGGCGCAGGCTTCCAGAAGGCGCCTTTCCTGAAGGGCAAGCTCTTTCTTCAGCCTGTCCCGTCCGGCTTCGTAGTCGGAAAGGAAGTCCAGGCGTGCCTGCCTGGTCTCGCCGGCCTTCAGGACAGCTTCAATGGAAGGGCCGTATTTGTCCTTCAGATGATTGATCAGATTGAGACGGTCCTGGATCTCCTCGAACTCTCTGGGATCAAAAGTCAGGCCGGATATATAGTCCGAAAGGGTCCTGGAGAAGTCCGACAGAAGGGAGTCGATCTCGGAAAGCTGGGAGGCTGCCTGGTCCAGTTCTTCATCGATTCCGCTGACAGAAGAAAGCTCTCTGCAGGCTCTCCCGATCAGGGACTGGGCGTTTGCATCTGCCTCGGAGATCAGGAAGGATGCTGCGCCTGCGGCTTCGCTGATCTTGCGGAAGCTCCCCATCAGGCGGTACTGCCTTTCCAGCGCTTCGTCCTCTCCTTCCTTCAGGCCCGCTTCCTCGATCTCGCGGATCTCGTAGGAGATCAGGTCCATTTCCCTTTTCCTGGCAGAAACGTCCATGTCGTCCTTCTCCCACTCATCCCGGAGTTTTTTCCAGGTATGGTAGATTCCCGATACCTTCTCCTTCAGTTCCTGCACAGGGGCCCCTGCGTATTCGTCCAGGGTCTGGAGCTGGGCTTCCTTGCGGAGGAGCTTCTGATTTTCCCTCTGCCCGTAGATATCGATCAGAGATCCCGCGATCTCCCGGAGCTGGCGGAGGGGAACGCTTTCCCCGCAGATGGTGCAGATATTGCGGCCGGGCAGGATCTTCCTCTTGATCAGAATGGTCCCGTCCTCGTCCACAGGCAGGTCCATCTCTTCCAGCATGGCCAGCTGCCTGTCGTTGTCCGCCTTAAAGGCCAGTTCGATCAGGGCAAAATCCTTTCCGGTCCGGATGATGGACTTGTCCGCCTTGCCTCCCAGGGCCAGGTTGACGGATCCCAGGATAATGGACTTACCGGCGCCGGTCTCACCCGTCAGGATGTTGAGACCGTCCGTAAATGTTACTTCTTCCTCTTCGATCAGAGCAAGGTTCCTTACATGAAGACTTAAAAGCATGTGTTCCTCTTTTGACGGTTACTGAAGCTGGTTTCTCAGATCCTCCGCCATGGCCGCCGCGTCTTCGGCAGTCCGCATGGCCGCGAAGATGGTATCGTCTCCCGCGATGCAGCCGACGATCTTTGTGTGGTCCATGGCGTCCAGGGCCGCTGCCGCTGCCATGGCCATGCCGGACACGGTCCGGATGACCAGAAGGTTCTGGGCGTTCTCGGCGGAAACGAAGCTGTCCTTCAGGACTCTCGCATACTTGTCAGAGGGCTGGTTCTCCTCCTTCCGGATCAGCACATAACGGAGCTTTCCGGAAGGCGAAGGCGACTTGCTCAGGCCCAGCTGCCGGATGTCTCTCGAAACAGTGGCCTGGGTCACGGTATAACCGCATTCCTTCAGGGCCGCCGCGAGCTCTTCCTGTGTTTCGATGTCTTTCTCTCTGATGATTTCCAGGATCTTATCGTGTCTGTTTCTTTTCATGTTGTCCCCCAAAATGAGATTGCACTGGCTGTCCCAAAGCTGCTCTGACAACCGAATTGATTGATCAAAAATGCATGCTGGATGCACTTGTATACCTGATACCGATTTATGAAAACACTTCCGCGCGGCTGAGCTTTTTGTGAAGGGTCTGCAGGAAGCTCTGCCGGCTGATCCTGACCAGCCGCAGGATCCTGTCGGATTTCCGGACCCCGATCCTGTCGCCCTCCCGCAGGACCATCTTTCTTCTTCCGTCAAAGCTGACCTCCGCCTCGTTCTCGTCCCCGTGGGGAGAATGGGCCAGTTCCAGGGTGATCAGGTCCTTTGCCGAAAAGACCAGGCTCCTGGCATACATGGACTGGGGACAGATGGGCGTCATGACGATGATGCTGCCTGTGGGCTCCACGATGGGACCTCCCGCCGACAGGTTATAGGCGGTGGAGCCTGTGGGCGTCGATACGATCACGCCGTCGGCGTTCAGCGTATTGAGGAACTGTCCGTCCACGTATACGTTGATGGAGATCAGCCTCAGGGATCCGCTTCTGGAAAAGACCACGTCGTTGAGGGCATAGGCCGTGCTTTCCCGGCCCTCCATCGTCCCGTCCAGCATCATGCGGTCTTCCAGCTCATATTCATCCTTAATGAGCAGGTCCAGGGCTTCCTTCCATCCGCTTCTGTCCACCTCGGCCAGATAGCCCAGGGTGCCCAGATTGATGGCAAAGACGGGCAGAGGCAGGCCCTTGAGCCTGGCGGCCGCATCCAGCACCGTTCCGTCGCCGCCCAGGACCAGAAGACAGGCCCCTTCAAGGCTCTCTCCCACCTGGTCGGCGATCTGCTCCTGCCAGGGATGGACCTCCTCGCAGGCCTTTCCGGCATCCTTCAGATAAGTGATGACCTGGTCCGTAAAGGTATGTTCCGGATCCTTGGTCCTGTTTGTCAAAATAAAAAATCTGTCCAAGCTCTACCTCTGATTCCTATGCCTGCTGCCTGTCCAGACTCTCGTGGGAGGCTGCCACCAGCCTTTGGATCGTCTCTGTGCTGACAGGTCCCGG
>CAMOGQ010000191.1 GCA_946614165.1 uncultured Lachnospiraceae bacterium | reverse complement strand
TCAATAATAAAGCAATCTAATTACCTGCGTTACCGTTTTTTGAGAAATTCACGTTTCAAGGATATACTCCATTGCCTCTTCATAATCCTCCAGGGGCCTTGGCCAGGCGGCGTCTTCTCCCACGGAATAGCGCAGGATAAAGGCCTGGTATCCGGCTTTCAGATAAGGGAAGGCCACCGGGTCCGCCTCCCGGTCCGAGCAGAACTGATATCCTCCGCCGGGGATCACCAGAACGGCGGGCCTTTGGGAAACTCCTCTGAACTCTCCTCCCACATCCTGGATCATGGCTGTCAGTGTCACATTTCTCTCTTGGGACAGTGTAATAATTTCCTGATGCATCTTTTCTCTTTTCCTCCCAAACTCTGCTGTCTGTCACATTCCAAAGGAAAAGATCCCGGCTCCCCGCCTGATACGGGAAGCCGGGATCCTTTATGCGGTATCTTATTCGAAATCGATGGACTTTCCTGTCCTGCCGGACTCTCTGACCGCATCCATCAGACGGAGGACGCGGCGGGTCTCGGGGATCTTGACCAGGAACTCTTCCTCTCCATGCCATGCTCTGACATAGTTCTCGAAGTAGTTTCTGTGGTTGGTGGTGACCTGAGGAAGCTCCTCTGTGAGGATCTTGCCTTCCGGCGGCGGTCCGAAGGACCTGGTGGGACCTGCGGCGGTCATGGTACGCTTGCCGCCCACATTCTGCAGAAGGCCTGCGGTTCTGACGATCTTGCCTTCGGGTCCGAAGCCGTCCACATAGGCGCTGCCCTTGTTGCCGCCCAGGAACCAGTGGCGCTCGAACCATTTGTCATGCATCTTGTCGGTCAGGAAATAGGTGCCCAGCTCCAGAGTCGCTGTTACGCCGTTGTCAAAACGCATCATGATCTGGAAATAGTCGTCCACCTCTTTATTGATGACATTGCGGATGTCGGCAAATACGGATTTGAGCTTTGCTCCGGGGAACATCCAGCAGAACTGGTCCAGCAGATGTACGCCCCAGTCATAGAGCATTCCGCCGCCCTCGCTGACGAAGACGTGCCAGTCATGCATGTTGCCGTTGAAACCGTAGAGCATGCTCTTGACACAGTAGATATCGCCCAGGGTGCCGGAATCATAGACAGCCTTGGCGGTGCGGAAATCGGGGTCAAAGCGGCGCTGGTGATGCACGGTGAATTTCACGCCGTTGGCCTTGACGGCCGCTTCCATTGCATCCAGCTCCTCCAGGCTCATGGCCACGGGCTTTTCGCAGATGATATCCTTTCCTGCGTTGGCTGCCTGGATCACCAGATCCTTGTGGTATTTGTTGTTGGCTGCGATCAGCACGACATCCACTTCGGGATCTGCCATGAGTTCCTCATTGCTGGCATATCTCTTGAGACCTTCTGCCACGTCCTCCAGCTGTGCCGGATCGATGTCCGAAAAACCCACCAGTCTGATGCCGGGGAAATTCAGAAGCATCTTTTCGTGTTCGTGTCCCATGAAGCCATGTCCGATGATTGCAATTCCGATGTCTTTCATGTGTGCCCTCCTGATTATGTGACTTATCTTTTGATACTGCTTGATAACTGCTGCACTGCTATGCTTCTATTGTAGAAATTTCAGCAGCATTATTCTTTTCGCCAGTTTCCCTGAAAGAGCCTTCTCTTGCGAAAATGGTCATAAAAAAAGCGCAGGGCGCAACAGATAGATGCTGTCTGTTGCGTCCTGCGCGGACTGTCCTTTACTCTGTGCATTGTTCAGATGCCGCTCACTTCTGCCCCTCCTATGCGTCCTGGGACCGGACCGCGTTTCTGACTTTGCTCTTTACCCTCTGCAGGGCATTGTCTGTGGATTTTTCCGATTTATTGAGGACATGGGCGATCTCCACATAGCCCATGCCGGTCAGGTGCAGGTCCAGGACCTGCTTCTCGAAGGAGCTGAGCTGCCCCTGGATTTTCTCCTCCAGCTGCTGCAGCCGCTCCTTGGCCAGAAGGTATTCCTCCGGGTCGGTGGCGCTGCCGGACCTTAAGAGGTCCTGCAGCATGTCCGTATCCCCCGTTTCCTCTTCGGCGCTTCCCGCCGGAGCATTCAGCGACAGGGCCGTGTTAAGGGGCAGGTTCTTCTTCCTTCCGGACGATTCCACAAAGGTATAGAGCTGCCTGGATACGCAGAGGACGGCAAAGGTCCGGAAGCTGGCGTCCCGTCCGCTGTCATAGTCCCGGATGGCCTTAAAGAGGCCGATCATGCCCTCCTGGACCAGATCCTCGCTGTCGCCTCCCAGAATGTACATGGATCTGGCTCTTTTTCTGACCAGGTCCTTGTACCTTTCCATGAGATAGTCCGTAGCCTGGGAGTCCCCCTCCCGGATCAGGGAGATCAGGTCCTCGTCGGCCATTCTGTCATATTTCTCTCTGCTCATCTTCTGTCTTTCTTCAGGCAAGGTCCCTCTGGCGGACGATCTCGTAGCAGAGAACGCCGGCGGCCACGGAAGCGTTGAGGCTGTTCACCTCTCCCTTCATGGGAATGGAGGCGACCATGTCGCACTTTTCCCGGACCAGCCTGGAGACGCCGTCTCCCTCCGCTCCGATCACAAGACCGATGGACCCTGTCATGTTGAGCTTAGTCATGGGTGTTCCGTCCATATCCGCGCAGACGAACCACATGCCCCTCTCCTTGAGCTCTTCGATGGTCCTGCCGATGTTGGTGACCTTGACCACGGGCGTAAAGTTGAGAGCCCCTGCGGAAGCCTTGGCCACCGTAGCGGTCAGGCCTACTGCCCGGTCCCTGGGAATGATGACGCCGTGGGCGCCGCAGACGTTGGCAGTGCGGATGATGGCCCCCAGGTTGTGGGGATCTTCGATATTGTCCAGTAAAATAAAGAAGGGTTCCTCTCCCTTTTCCCTGGCCTTTTCAAAGAGGTCGTCCATCTCTGCGTAGTGATAGGCGGCCAGGATGGCCACCACGCCCTGGTGGGCGCCTGTTTCGGAGATCTGGTCCAGCCTCTGTCTGGTCACATATTTGACCGCCGTCCCGTGCTTTTTGGCTTCCCGGCGGATGGTCATCATGGCCCCCTCCTGGGATCCGTCCAGCATGTAGAGCCTGTCCACGGTCCTGCCGGAACGGAAGGCCTCGATGACGGCATTTCTGCCCTCGATCCTGGTCTCGTTTTCGGAAGGAGTCACTTCGGCGTCGGTGACTCTGTCTGCCGCTGCCCTTCTGGTCTTCTCTTCCGGCTCTGCCTTTCTTTCCCTTCTGCCTTCGTATGCCTCCTGGCCCTCGTGGCGTCTGGCGTACCGCTCTGCCTTATAGGCCATTCTTTCCTCTTCCCGGCGGCCTCTTACGCCCTTTTTTATGTATCCGTTATTCTGTTCCTGTTTGCTCATGTTCTTCCTTTATATGTTTTTTTATCTTTTCAAAACGCCGGTCCTGTCCATGCCTTCCCGGAGCAGGTCCAGCATACGGTCCGTCCGGTCCAGGAGGTAGAGGTAGCCGCACAGGCTCTCCAGCCCCGTGGCCTTCTGATAGTCCTCATAGGAGGCGCTCCTGGTATGGTGGGCGGTATTGGCGTTTTTCCCTCTTTTATAAATGGATCTTTCTTCTTCTGTCAGCAGGTCCTGGATGGACTCTCCTATGGCAGCCTGGGTCTGGGCGCGAACAAGCAGAGAAGTTTCGTTATGAAGCTTCTCTGCCTGTCTGTTTCCTTTTGAGACCACCATGGTCCTTATGATCAGGGAATAGACCGCATCCCCCAGGAAGGCGAAAGCCATGGGGGAATAGGTCCTGATATCTACCGGGCTGCGGGGAAAGGCTGAAAGGATCTGCTGTCTCAGGCTTTCTTCCATTTTACTCCTTCTCTGGTATCTTCCAGAATGATGCCCTTTTCTTTCAGTTCTGCGCGGATGGCGTCTGCTTTGGCAAAGTCTCTGGCCTTCTTGGCCGCCTTGCGCTCTGCGATCTTTGCTTCGATATAAGCCACTTCGTCCTCTGCCAGGTCGTTCTTCCTCTCCAGGGTCAGACCGCAGATATCCGTCAGCGTAGCCAGTTCCTTATGGAAGGCAAGAAGAAGCTCCTTGGAAGCGTTTCCGTCCGCATGGGAGTTGATGAAGGTCACCAGTTCAAAGATGGCGGAAAGGGCGTTGGCCGTATTGAAGTCATCGTCCATGGCCTCTTCGAACTGCACGCGGTAGGCGTCCGCCTGGGAGACAAGGGCCTTCTCTTCCTCTGTCAGGCTGCCCTGTGCCTTTCCTTCCAGGAAGGTCAGGTTCTCTGCGCAGTTGACGATCCTCTCGTAGGAGACCTTTGCGGATTCCATCAGTTCCCTGCTGAAGTTCAGAGGGCTTCTGTACTGGACGGTCTGCATGAAGTAGCGGATGACCTGGCCGTCATACTGGTCCAGGATGTCTCTGACGGTAAAGAAGTTGCCCAGAGACTTGCTCATCTTGCGGTTGTCGATATTGAGGAAGGCATTGTGCATCCAGTAGTTGGCAAAGGGCTTGCCGCTGGAGGCTTCGGACTGAGCGATCTCATTCTCGTGGTGGGGGAAGATCAGGTCTTCGCCGCCGGCGTGAATGTCGATGGTCTCGCCCAGATACTTTCTGCTCATGACGGAGCATTCGATATGCCAGCCGGGACGGCCCTTGCACCAGGGGCAGTTCCAGTAGGGCTCCCCTTCCTTCTTGGGCTTCCAGAGAACGAAATCCAGCGGATCTTCCTTCTGTTCTTCGCCCGTGACCTTGAGCTCCCGGTTTCCGCCCCGCAGGTCGTCGATGTTCTTGTGGGAAAGCTTGCCGTAGCCGGGGAACATGCGGGTCCTGTAATAGACCGTGCCGTCCTGGGCCACATAGCCGAAGTTCTTGTCGATCAGGGTCTGGATCATATCGATCATGCCGCCGATCTCCTTCGTGGCCTGGGGATGGGTGGTGGCAGGTCTCACGTTGAGAGAGGCCATATCCTTTTTGCACTCCTCGATATAGCGCTCGGAGATCACCTGGGCGTCCACGCCCTCTTCATTGGCCTTTTTGATGATCTTGTCATCCACGTCGGTAAAGTTGGAAACGTAGTTGACCTTATAGCCCTTATATTCAAAATAGCGGCGGACTGTGTCGAAAACGATCATGGGGCGGGCGTTGCCGATATGGATCAGGTTATAGACAGTAGGGCCGCATACATACATTCTGAC
>CAMOGQ010000190.1 GCA_946614165.1 uncultured Lachnospiraceae bacterium | reverse complement strand
AGGGCGGCTACGACTATTCCAACAAATATGTGGCCGGCGCCACCAGGGAGATCTGTCCCGGACGCTGCACGCCGGAGGTGGAAAAGGAGATGGGCGATATGGCCCTGCAGGTCCACAGGATCCTTGGCCTGCATACCTATTCCAGGAGCGACTTCATGGTGACGGACGATAACAGGGTCTATTTCCTGGAGGTCAACACCCTGCCCGGCATGACCCCCACCAGCCTGGTGCCCCAGGAGGCGGCGGCCGTAGGCATAGGATATGAGGAACTGTGCGAGATGATCGTAGAGGGAGCGTTTGACAGATGATTGCCATGACCGTAAAAGAACTGCTGGAAGCCACGAGGGGACGCCTTGCGGGCGGATCGCAGGACCTGAATAAGGAGTTTACCGGCGTAAAGACGGACAACAGGGAATGCGCCGCGGGTGACCTTTTTATCGCCATCGTGGGCGAAAAGAACGACGCCCACCGCTTTATTCCCGGGGCCCTGGAAAAAGGGGCCGCCGGCTGCCTGATCTCCAGGGAGCCGGAAAGCTATGAAAAGGACCGCTTCTACGTCCTTGTAAAGGACACCGCCCTGGCCCTGGGAGACCTGGCCCGTTATTACAGGGGAAAATTCCATATCCCCGTGATCGGGGTGACCGGGAGCGTTGGCAAGACCACCACCAAGGACATGATCGCGGCGGTCCTCTCCGCCAGGTTCAAAGTGCTTAAGACCGCCGGAAATCTCAACAACAATTTCGGTCTTCCCCGCATGCTGCTGCAGCTGGAAAAGGACCACGAGATCGCGGTCATGGAGATGGGCATGAACCATCTGGGAGAGATCGACTACCTGACAAGGATCGCAAGGCCCGACGCCGCGGTCATCACCAACATAGGGGATGCCCATATCGGCAACCTGGGCAGCAAGGAGAACATCCTGAAGGCCAAGTCTGAGATCTTCGAAGGCCTCTCCGAAAAGGGGATCGCGGTGCTGAACGGGGACGATCCCCTGCTCCGGACCCTGGAAGGGAAGATCCCCTTCCCCATCCGCTGGGCGGGCCAGGGAGAGGGCTGCGACTACAGGGCCGTGGACATCGACGACAGTCTTCCGGACAGGCTTCTTATGACGGCCAAAACGCCCCGGGGGAGCTTTGCCCTTAAGGTGCCCCAGCCCGGACGCCACATGCTCTACTCTGTCATGACGGCAGCGGCCCTTGGCCAGTACTTCGGCATGACGGATGAAGAGATCGCAAAGGGAGTAGCTTCCTATGTGCCCACCGCCAGGCGTATGGACATAAAGATCCTTAAGGGAAACATCGTTCTCTACAACGGGACCTACAACGCCAACTCCGATTCCATGATCTCTGCCCTGGATACCATGGCGGCCGCGGGGACCGGGAGAAAAGCGGCGGTCCTGGGAGACATGCTGGAGCAGGGAGACTTTGAGGAAGAGCTCCACAGAAAGGTAGGAGCCCATGCCGCGTCCCTTTCCATCGATACCCTGGTGACCGTGGGAAGGGCCGCCGGAGCGTATCTGGCGGACGAAGCCGCAAAGGCCGGCCTTAAGGATGTCAGGGTCTGCAGGGACATGGAGGAGGCAAAGGAGGTCCTGAAGGACCTGATGAAGGAAGATACGGCCATCCTCTTCAAGGCTTCCAACGGCATGCATCTGGACAGGCTCTATGACTACAGCCTTACGCTGATGGAATGACCTGAAGAACATCGGAGGATGTAAAGAAAAAAGATCCCCATGGGAAGGCGCCGAAAAAGATGGCGCTTTCCCATGGGGATCTTTTGTACCTGTGAATGATTCTCTGCCCTGCCGGGCCTTTCTCCTCAGCCCTGTCCGCGGTAAACGACCTGGCCGGAGACGATGGTATATTTTACGACGCCCGGCATGGTCTCTCCTATAAAGGGGGAGTTGGAGGATTTCGAAGCGAAAGAGTCCGTGACGGTCCAGGTCTTTTCCGGGTCGAAAAGCACCAGGTCCGCGGGAGCCCCTTCCCTGACGGTGCCGGCGTTCAGATGGTAGAAGGCCGCGGGATTGCAGGTAAGAAGGGCGATCAGATGATTCATGGTGATATAGCCTGGCTGCACCAGCTCCCGGATCCCCAGGGAGAGGGCGGTCTCCAGGCCGATCATGCCGCTGGGGGCCCTGGTGAATTCCTTTGCCTTTTCGAAGTCCGCGTGGGGGGCGTGGTCCGTGGCGATGATATCGATGGTCCCGTCCTGAATGCCCCTTATGATGGCCATGCGGTCCTCTTCGGTGCGAAGGGGCGGATTGACCCTGGCCAGGGTCCCCTTTTTGATCACGGCTTTTTCCGTCAGGGAGAAGTGGTGGGGAGTGGCCTCCGCGTGGACCAGGGGGCAGACGGCCCTGGCCTTTCTCACCAGGTCCACGGCTTCCTTTGTGTTGATGTGCTGGATGCAGAGGGGAGCTTTTTCCTCCAGGGCGATCCGCAGGTCTCTTTCCACCATGGTATATTCCGCTTCCCGGTCGGACCCTGTAAGGCCGAGAGCCGCCGCGGCTTCTCCGTGGCCGTTTATGCCGTTCTCCTTAATGTATCCGGGATCCTCCTCGTGGAGGGATACGGGAAGGCCCAGGGGCCCCGCGGTCCTTAAAGCTGCCCGGAGGATCTCCGGATCCAGGATGGGCTTTCCGTCGTCCGTAAAGCCGGCGGCGCCGGCATCCGCAAGGGCCTTTAGGTCCCCCACTTCCTTTCCGGCCATGCCCTTTGTTACGTTGGCGCAGGAGTAGATATGGATCGGCGTCTTTTTTCCTCTCTCCAGGATATCTGTGAGGACCTGCGGACTGTCCACGGGCGGCACCACGTTGGCCATGAGGATGACGGAGGTATAGCCTCCCTTTGCGGCGGCTGCGGCGCCTGTCACCAGGTCTTCCTTATAGGTAAAGCCGGGATCCCGGAAGTGGGAGTGGGTATCAATAAGGCCCGGGGCGGCGACAAGGCCCCTGCCGTCGATCAGGCGTGTCCCTTCCGGCCCTTCAAGGCCCGGGCTGATCTTTAAAAAGCCCCTGTCCATCAGGATGTCCGTGACCAGGTCCTGGTCCATTCCCGGATTGATGAGGCGCACGTTTTTAACAAGCAGCATATGGATTCCTTTCTGCCGGGCATGCCGGCGGCGGGTTCTTTTGCCTTACAGCTTCAGTATACATTGCCCGGGGCCTTTTTGGGCAGGGCGGTGAAGGATTTTTTTAGATGCCCGGAAGAAAAAAACGGGCAGAATCCCCGGATCCTTCTCCCCGTGAAGGGGCGGCCGGATTTCTGATCACAAATTTCTGTATACAATCCTGAATTTATTGTATACAATATATGTCAGCAGGAGCAATTTCGATAATCATTCTTATAATAACAGGAGTAAAAAGTTATGAGCTATATCATCGGCTATCTGAGAGCCCTGATCGCCTCCATTGTTTTTCTGATTGCCCTCCTTCTGGGGGCCGTCATGCACTTCGTGACATTCCTCATCGGAAAGTTCAATAAGGAAGCCATGGAGAACATCCGCTTTTCCTACATTCACGGGGCCTGCAGGGTCATCTGGTTTACCCTCCAGGGTCCCACCCAGGTCATCGGCCTTGAGAACATTCCCCAGGACCGTCCCTGCCTCTTTATCGGCAACCACCGGTCCATGCTGGACATCGTGGTGACCCTGGCCTACATGAAAAAGCCCGTGGGCTACATTTCCAAGATGGAACTGAAAAAGGTCCCCATCCTGAACCTTCTGATGGAAGACATCCACTGCCTTTTCCTGGACCGCCAGGATCCCAGGCAGGGCCTGAAGACCATCCTTGCGGCCATCGAAGAGGTCAAGGGGGGACGGAACATGTTCGTATTCCCCGAGGGGACCAGGAGCCGGGTGGAGGGACAGTTCCTTCCCTTCCATGCGGGCAGCTTCAAGATCGCCACAAAGCCCGGGGCCCCCATCGTGCCCGTGACCATCGTCAACTGCGGAGACCTTCTGGAGGACCACTTCCCCAGAGTCAAATGGGTCAGAGTGGTGGTGGAATTCGGTAAGCCCATCGAGACGGCAGGCATGGACAGGAATGCCCAGAAGGATCTGCCGGACATGGTCAGAGACCAGATCATAGAGACCTATGAAAAGCACGCCGCTGTGGTCCTGAAAAAGGCCGGCTGACAGGAGGAAGTATGAAAAAGACATCCATGCTGGTGACAGAGAGCAGAGCTCTGGCGGAAGGGATCTATTCCCTGACCCTGCAGTACGGTCCGGAGGACGTGCCGGAAGAGGCAGGGCCCGGCCAGTTCGCGGGCATCTTCCCCGGGGACAGCTCCATGCTCCTCATGCGGCCCATCAGTATCTGCAGATACAATAAGGAAGAAAGAAGCATCCGCTTTGTCTACCGCTCTGCCGGAAAGGGAACAAAAAGCTTTACGGCCCTTCAGCCGGGGGACAGGGCAGATATGCTGGGCATTCTGGGGAAAGGCTATGACACAGAGCCCATGGCCGGAAAAAACGTCCTCCTTCTGGGAGGAGGCATCGGCATTCCCCCCATGCTGGAGCTGGCAGCGCGCCTTTCGGAAAAGGAAGGAACGCGGGTCACCGCGGCCCTGGGATACAGGAACGGGGAGCTCTTTTTAAAGGAAGAGTTCGAACAGGTCTGCACCGTCCTTACCGCCACGGAAGACGGAAGCTTCGGGACAAAGGGAAACGTTCTGGACGCGGTCCGCGGGGCCGGCATATCCGCGGACGTCATCTGCGCCTGCGGCCCCATGCCCATGCTGAGGGCGGTCAAGGCCTATGCCGCAGAGACAGGGGCCCGGTGCTTTATTTCCCTGGAGGAGCGGATGGCCTGCGGCGTGGGAGCCTGCCTGGGGTGCGTAGCCCCTACGGTAAAAAAAGATGCCCATTCCCATGTAAACAATACCAGAGTCTGCACCGAAGGCCCTGTGTTTGACGCCGCGGACATAGCCCTGTAGGAGAGGCCCGGAAGGAGATTTAGAATGAATACCAGACCAGATATGTCTGTGACCATCGCAGGCGTAACCTTTAAGAATCCGGTCATGACCGCCTCGGGGACCTTCGGGTCCGGCATGGAGTACGGTCAGTTCGTGGATCTGAACCGGCTGGGAGCCGTGGTGACCAAGGGCGTATCCTCGGTGCCCTGGGCCGGCAACAGGACCCCCCGGGTGGCGGAGGTCTACGGGGGCATGCTCAACGCCATAGGCCTGCAGA
>CAMOGQ010000189.1 GCA_946614165.1 uncultured Lachnospiraceae bacterium | reverse complement strand
GGTGGACCGGTGCTGATGTCGCCGCGGAGAGCTTTGCGTCCATCTCCATCTGGTCTTCCAGACGCCTGATCTCATCGCCCAGGGCCTTCACATCAGCTGCCATCTTCTCGTACTGCTCGACGGCGGATGCTTCGACGAGGCCGCTCTCATTCCTGTGCTCTTCCAGGAACGCCTTGGTCTGCTCCCACAGGGCATTCCTCTTATTTCTGAGTTCAATGATCTTACTCATGATATTTCCTCCATTTCTGCAATAAAAAAGCCGGACCCCTTATCTCAGGAGATCCAGCTGGTCCATCAATATTCCATAGGGCACTGCCCCGTCTTTAGTCCTGCCGTCCATACCGATGACAGGCTCTTCCCTTGCCTTCGGTTCTGCCGCATCGGTGACGCCCAGCCTGTTCAGGATCGCCCGGTCCATCATCCGGCTCGAGTACATCTTTGCGTCCGGCGCGGCGACAGCCTCCTCACTCCCGCTTTCCTGCTCCGGCTCCTCTGCTCCAAAAAGCACCTCGTCGGCAAAGCCAAGCTCGACTGCTTTTTTAGCATTCATCCAGGTCTCGTTGCTCATCAGCTCCGCGATCTTCCCGCGCCTCAGTCCAGACTTGGCCGCGTAGGCATTGATGATCGACTCCTTCACCTCGTTCAGTGTCTCGATCGCTTTCTCCATGTCCCTGGCGTTGCCCATGGCAATGGTGGAAGGGTCATGGATCATAATGAGCGCTGTGGGCGACATGAGGACACGGCTGCCGGCCATGGCCACGACCGATGCGGCAGACGCCGCGATAGAAGCGATCTTGACAGTGACCGCCCCCTTGTATTCGTGCAGCATGGTATAGATCTCGGCAGCCGCAAATACATTCCCGCCCGGGGAATTGATCCATACCGTCAGATCTCCTTCTTCCGCTTCCAGTTCCTGTCGGAACATCTGAGGGGTGATCTCGTCGCCCCAGAAGGACTCTGAATCGATCGGCCCCTCCAGGCGCAGGATCCTGCCCCCTGTATCATCTCTGATCCAGTTCCAAAACTTGTTCATCGTTTACCTCTCTTTCTGTTCTCCAGTTCTTCTTCCTTCGCTGGTCCCTGCTGGAGGATCTGCTGCTTGCCGGCATCTTCGAGCTTGACGTATCCGCCATTCAGGTAATAATCATCTCCACCCTTTTCTGCCGGGATCAAGTCCCAGTTCTCCAGGCGGTGGATATCATTGGGAGACAAGAACCCGTTGCTGATGCCCGTCGCGTAGCCCTGCATCCTGGACTGATAGTCACCCCGGAGCAGGCCGTCCACGTTGAATTTCGGGAAATAGTCCTCCTGCTCATCCGGCAGGAGCAGGTCCTTTATGATCGCCTGCTCGAACCGGACCAGCCAGGGCGTCAGGGTATGCACCACGAAGTCGATGCTCTGGTGCTCGATATTCGAGAACGTGGCATGCTCCATGTTCTGCACCATGTGGGGCGGCACCCGGAAGATCCGGCATATCTCCGTCACCCCGAACTGCCTGGTGGACAGGAACTGCGAGTCCTCAGGAGGAAGGCTGATCGCCTTGTACTGCATGCCTTCCTCCAGGACGGCCACCTTATGGGCATTATTGGCTCCTCCATAGACCGCCGACCAGTTCTCCCTGATCTTGGACGGGTCTTTCAGCACGCCTGGGTGCTCCAGGACGCCGGAAGGCTGTGCGCCATTCTTAAAGAAGCTGCTGCCGTATTTCTCGACGGCCAGCGTCGTTCCCAGAGCGTTCTTCATCATGGCGATCGGAGAGAATCCGACCAGGCCATTGAAGCCAAGGCCCGGTACATGGAAGATCTCATCTCTACGGAAATAGATATCCTTGTTGTTCTCTCCCGGTTTCTCATCCGTGTAAGCATGGTAGATATAAAAGATCTGCCCCTTCTCGTCCCTGTCGACTTCCACGTTCTCAGGCAGCAGCGGGTACAGTCCCAGGACACCGTTCTTCCCGTCGCGGATGATCTGCGCGTAACAGTTCCCCCACAGGAGCAGATGTGTCATCATCACCTCCCGGAAGGAAAAGCTCGTCATCTCCGGATTCGGCTGCCGGTACAGCAGTTTATACAACGGATGGTCCGCTGCCTTTTCCTTTGCGCTGCCGCCGTCTTTTGATATATACAGATGCAGCGGCAGTCCGGCCACAGTCTCCGCGAGGAGCCGGACACAGGCATACACCGTCGCGATCTGCATGGCGCTCTTCTCATCCACCCGTTCGCCGGAATCTGCCCTGCCGAACACGAAGGTCTGGCCAGAATCGCGGACGTTATCTTCGATCTTCGGCAGATCAGGCTCATCCCTTGGGCTGATGCCCAGCCATTCTAAAAATCCCATCATTGTCCCTCCAAATAAAAAGGGCCGCCCTTTTGCCGGGTGGCCCTCGCACTTTTCACGATATCAATATAATCCTTTTCACAAGGATAATTTTATATGGTTTTGGACATCAGAAAACAAGAAGCCCTCGCTCATCGTAAACGCTGCCTTGCTGCTCGTGGCGGATACAGCGGTCCAGCGCCATGATCGCAGCAACAATACCGTCGATCTTCTCTGGCGATTTTGCCTTCGTGGGCTTTATGTTTTCTGCAGCATCGCGGTCGACCACTACGTTCCCGCTCATCCACCGCATCACCGGGTTTCCGCCATGGATGATGTTGCCTTCCATGAGGAGTTTCAGAAATTCCTTTGTAGGCGGACTCATATCCTTAAACCCCTGGCCGAAGGGGACGACTGTGAATCCCATCCCCTCAAGGTTCTGCACCATCTGTACGGCTCCCCACCGGTCGAAGGCGATCTCCATGATGTGATACTGCTCACCGAGCTTTTCTATGAACTTCTCGATATAATCATAGTGGATCACATTTCCTTCTGTGGCCATAATGTATCCCTGCTTATGCCAGACGTCATAAGGAACCGATGCCCTGCGGACCCGGAGCGGAATCGTATCCTCCGGAATCCAGAAGAAGGGAAGCATCACGTACTTTTCAGTCTCATCCCTGGGCGGGAACATAAGTACAAATGCTGTGATATCACCCGTACTGGAAAGATCGAGACCCCCGTAACACTCACGGCCTTTCAGAGCATTCATGTCGATCGGGGTATTGCCGAGATCGTAAATCTGCTCCGGAATAAATCTGGTAAGCGACGACACCCACATGTTAAGTCGCAGCTGTTTAAATACATTCTCTTCTGCGGGATTCTCCTTAGCTTCGAGGAATGCCTCCCGAACACGGTCGATCCGTATTGTCTGCCCCAGGGACGGATTAGCCTTGTACCAGTTCGCCTCGTCCGTCCAGTCGTCATCATCTGTCAGGCCGTAGACCACCGGATAGAAAGTGTGGTCGATCCTTCTCCCGGCAAGGATATCCAGCGCCTTTGTGTGAAGCTCATAGCAGATGCTTTCCTTATCTGTTCCTGCAGTCGTGATGAGGAAGTACAGCGGCTGTTCCCTGGCATCACCGGAGCCCTTGGTCAGCACGTCGTACAGTTTTCGGTTGGGCTGAGCGTGCACTTCATCCAGAACCAAGCCAGAGACATTCAGGCCATGTTTTGTGCCCACCTCTGCGGAAAGCACCTGGTAGAATCCAGCATTGCTGTAATTGACGATCCGCTTTGTTGCTGCGGCTATCTTGGACCGCTTAAGAAGTGCTGGTGACTTCTCCACCATCCTCTTTGCGACATCAAAAACGATGGATGCCTGCTGCCGATCAGCTGCAGCGCCATACACTTCTGCGGACGGCTCATTGTCGGCATAGAGGAGATACAGAGCAACCGCAGCCGCCAGTTCACTCTTGCCGTTCTTCTTCCCGATCTCGACATAAGCAGTTCGAAACTGCCTGTTCCCATCCTCATCTACAATCCCAAAGATGTCCCGTATGATCTGTTCCTGCCACGGTAAAAGCCAGAATGGCTTTCCGTCCCACCGTCCTTTTGTGTGGCACAGGTTCTCGATGAATCGCACAGCCCGGTCAGCCTTTGCCTTATCGTAATAGGATTCCGGCAGCATAAACGGGGTTGGCTTGTAATCCAGAAGCCTTGGATAATCCGCAGGTCTCTTTTCCTTAGGCATCAGGCATCACCTCCCAGCAGAGCCTCCATCTCATCCTCATTCCTGTTTCCGGTAGAGTCCGCAATGATTCTGGATCTGGAAGAAGGTGTCAGGCCGAACTGCTCTGCAAAACGGTTCATGATCTTCAGGTAGGTCTGGGCAATGGATACCTGCGGAACGGTCTGCCAGTAGCCGGAAGGAGTGCGGACGATGGTCCCATGCTGGGTGATGAACTCCTCAGCTTCCTTCCATCTGGCATAGGCCTGGCAGTATCCCGCAAAGGCGGCCATGTCCACTTCTGTCAGGATGCCAAGGGCCTCCATCTTCTTCGCCAGCCGCCTCCATTCCTTCTTGGCCTCAGGTTCCAGCCATTTCGGGCAGGAGGGGGCCTTCTTTTCCGGCCTCGGCTCATTTTCGTTCAGTTTCCTTTTGCCCGGGTTCCCTTCCAGCACTTTCAGTGCCGTGGGGGTCGGCTTCCTTCCACGTGTCGCCATAGGCATACCTCCTTCCCTGATGGCATAAAAATAAGACCTTCTCAGGTCCCATCATCATTTCTCTATAACGAGCAGCAGGCCCCTTCCGGGCCTTGCTCTCAGGTCTGTGTTCCTGCCTTATGCCTGTGCTCTTCTGGCTCTTGCCTCGTCGACTCCCTGCTTGATCTGCAGGAGCTCTTTTTCCCATCTCCTGCATTCTTCCCTGAGGCCCTTCAGTGTCAGGCCGTTCTCCCAGGGGCATCCGTCCGCGCTGTACATCTTGTAGAGCTGCTTCCTGCTCTCCCGGCTGTAGAAATCCTTCCTTACCCTGATCCCGTATTTCTTTTCCAGTCTTTCGATCGTTGTCATCTTGTTTTCCTCCTTTTTTGCTGGTGTGTTTTCCCTTTCGGTATGTGTATATTCGCTCTAATGAGCACATATATCCAGTTATTTCGGAGTCATATATCTGACAAAGATCAGCCGAAATTATTGTGTGTGTTTTACTACGAGCAAAAGGCCCTCCCTGGGCCCTCTGCCTGCAATGCGCTTGTCCTCCTCCTTATGCTCTTTCAACTTCGACCAGCCACTCTGCTTCCGGGTGCTTCTCGCCGGTGGCCTTCTCGGTGATCAGGTTCTCTTCGTCGATGTAGCAAAGGTGCTTTCCGACCTTGATCAGTTTGACCTCTTCAAAGCCTTCGA
>CAMOGQ010000188.1 GCA_946614165.1 uncultured Lachnospiraceae bacterium | reverse complement strand
TTTAGTGATATATCTGCAGCCTGGCAGTATGGACAAGCTTTTCGTTTACTGTATATATTTTGAAAAACGTCTGGCATAGTCGGCACTGCAGGATACCGTAAGGCGGATCCCTTCCGGAAGATATTCTACCTCCCCTGTCAGCATGCCCCGGGTCCGCAGATCCTGCAGCACAGCGCCTTCAGTATAGGGGATCAGAAGGGTGAAATCACTGCGGCCCTGGCCCAGAGCCTGATCGATCAGGGTCAGGAGCTCTTCGATGCCGATGCCCTTTTTGGCGGAGAGATAAATGGCGGCGGGGTCGGTGGTATCCCGGACGAAGGGAATGCTGGCGGGCATCCTTCTTCTGCCGCCTGTCCGATCCTCTTCCGTATCCACGGAAAGACTGCCCTCAGGTGCATCGGCACTTTCCGGGGAGGAGGGGCGGCGCCTGCCCCAGCGGACCGGGGAAGGAAAGATGATCTTATCATCCGAAGCTTCTTCCGCTTTCTCCTCTGCCAGGTCGCACTTGTTGTAGACATAGAGGAGGGGAATGGATCCCGCGCCGATTTCCTGCAGGGTCCTGCCGGTGACCTCGATCTGGTCCTGGCATTCGGGATCGGAAAAATCGATGATCTCCAGGAGAAGGTCTGCCTGGCAGACTTCCTCCAGGGTGGAGCGGAAGGCCTTGACCAGGGAATGGGGCAGGTCGCTGATAAAACCTACCGTATCCGAGAGCAGGAAGGGCATATGGCCCGGGGCCTCGATCTTCCTGACGGAGGTGTCCAGGGTGGCAAAGAGCATGTCCTTTTCCAGGACCTTTTTCTCCTGGGCCCCCTCGCCTCCGAAGCGCTCCAGCAGGGTATTCATGAGGGTGGACTTGCCTGCATTGGTATAGCCCACCAGGGCGATCCTGGCCATGCCGGACTTAAGGCGGCGGCTTCTCTGGGTCTCTCTTTCCCTGTCCACCACTCTGAGCTCCTTTTCCATCTGGCTGATCCGGTGCTCGATCCTTCGGCGGTCCAGCTCCAGCTTCTGCTCGCCGGCGCCCTTGTTGGAAAGGCGGCCGCTGCCGCCGCCCTGTCTGGAGAGCTCGGCATGCATGCCGGCCAGCCGGGGCAGGATGTATTTAAGCCTTGCGGTCTCCACCTGCAATGTGGCCTCCCTGGTCCTGGCTCTTCTGGAAAAGATCTGCAGGATGATGCCGGTCTTGTCCAGGACCTCGGTATCCAGTTCCTTTTCCAGGTTGCGGACCTGGAGGGGGGAGAGGGATTCGTTGAAGATGACCACGTCGGCATCGCAGAAGGCGATCTCATCCTTCAGTTCCCCCACCTTGCCGCTGCCCATGTAGGTGCGGTGGGTGATCTCGGCCGCGTTCTGGACCACCATAGAGACCACCTCCAGGTCACAGGCCTCGGCCAGGCCCTTCAGCTCCTGCATGGACCTTGTGTATTTGTCGGAGGGAAGAAGGGTATTGACCCCGGCCAGGACAGCCCTGGACTTTTCCCCCGTGTCTTTCAGATCAGTGATATTTGCCATAGAATTCCTTTTTTTCTTACGTAAAACGTTTCCGATTTCCGGTCCATTGTATCAGAGAGGGAGAGGATTTAAAAGATACCGCGGTTATAAGGATACAGGCTTAAGAATCATTTCCCAAAGCTTCCGGTTTGTAGTAAAATGTTATTTAGTGTTCCTGCCGGTATTTAGCATTGAAACAGGGCGCAGGCCGATCATCAGGGGGAGGAAAAAACAATGAAACTGTCAGTAAAGGAAAAGGCATCCTACGGACTTGGCGCTGTCGGAAAGGACATGGTCTATGCCCTTTCGGCCACCTATGTTCTGTACTACTATAATGACCTTCTGCACATCAATCCGCTGGCCATGGGAGCCATCCTGCTCTTTGCCCGTGTATTCGACGCCTTCAACGATCCCATCATGGGCGTCATCGTTGCAAAGACCCGTACCAGGTGGGGCAAGTTCAGGCCCTGGCTCATGATCGGCACCCTGCTCAATTCCATCTTCCTGATCCTGATGTTCGCGGTCCCCGCCAACTTCTCGGGTTCTTCCCTGGTGGCCTATGCCGCTGTCATGTACATCATGTGGGGCGTCACCTATACCATGATGGACATCCCCTACTGGTCCATGGTCCCCGCCTTTACGGAGCCCGGACAGGACCGTGAGAACGTATCCGCCCTGGCCAGGTCCTGTGCCGGCGTAGGTTCCGCCCTGATCCAGATTTTCTCCATGATGATCGTCTATGCCCTGGGCGCCATCGGCCTGGATACATCCTCCGTGGCCTCCTCGGTGGTGGAGGTGAACGGCTTTAAGTATCTGGCCATTATCGTGGCCGTCCTTTTTATAGCCTTTATCACCATTACCTGCCTCAATATCAAAGAGACCTCCACCGTAGAGATGCAGACGGCCTCCGTGGGAGACATGTTCAGGGCCCTGATCCAGAACGACCAGGCCATGACCGTGGTCATTGCCATCGTCCTGGTCAATACAGCCTTCTATGTCACCAGCAACCTGGTCATCTACTTCTTCAAGTATGACTTCGGCGGGGCGGACTGGTACCAGAACTACACCCTCTTCAACATGTTCGGAGGCGGCATGCAGATCATTTCCATGATGGTCTTCTTCCCTCTCCTTCGGAAGTTCTTTGCAGCCACCAGGCTCTTCAAGGTGGCCCTGGGCTCCTCCATGTGCGGCTACCTGGTCCTTCTGGCCATCGCGTCCCTGACAAATATGTCCAACGTATATATCCTCTTCGTGCCCGGCTTCTTTATCTTCGTGGCCAACGGCGTGCTGACGGTGCTGACCACCATCTTCCTGGCCAATACCGTTGACTACGGCGAGCTCAAGAACGGCAGAAGAGACGAGAGCGTGATCTTTTCCATGCAGACCTTCGTGGTCAAGCTGGCCTCGGGCGTCGCGGCCATGATCGCCACCATCTGCCTGCAGATCTTCAGCATCAGCTCTGAAAACGTGGAAGAGTCCACAGCCACCATTGCCCACAGCTCCGCCGTAGGCCTGCGCATGACCATGACCATCCTTCCCATCCTCGGCCTTGTCATCGCCTTTACGGTCTACAGCAGACGCTACAAACTGACAGAAAGCAGAATCCAGGAGATCAGCAGCGAGCTGAAAGCCAGAAAGCGCTGATTTTCCTTAAACAGTAAGGAGTAAAGATGAACGACCGCAACATGGCTGCCGAGATCCGCAGCATTACCGACGAGATCCTGGAGGATTACCAGAAGGGAAGAGACATCGACAAGACCAATGTCTTCAACCAGCCCGACCAGGAGGTCATCTTCGATATCACCAGAAAGCTTCTGAACATCGTCTTTCCCGGCTACTACCGGGAGCGCAACTACAGGAGCTACAATCATGATCACAGGATCTCCGTCCTGATCGAAGACGTGGCCTACAACCTCAGGAAGCAGGTGGCCATTGTCCTGGATTACGGAAAGCAGGAGGAATCCTACGAGGAAAAGCAGGACAGGGCGGCGGCCATCGTGGTGGAATTCTTCCACCGGATCCCAAAGGTCAGAGACTATGTCAATACGGACATCCGGGCCACCTTTGACGGAGACCCAGCGGCCTTCAATCTGGACGAGATCGTGCTGTGCTATCCGGGCCTTCTGGCCTCCACCATCAACCGCCTGGCCCACGAGCTCTTCCTTCTGCAGGTACCCATGATCCCCCGTATGATGACCGAGTATGCCCACAGCCGGACCGGCATCGATATCCATCCCGGCGCCACCATCGGCCGCTATTTCTGCATGGATCACGGCACCGGCATCGTAGTGGGCGAGACCTCCATCATAGGCGAGCATGTCAAGATCTATCAGGGCGTGACCATCGGCGCTCTCTCCACCAGAGGGGGACAGAGGCTTAGGGGCAACAAGCGCCACCCTACCATTGAGGACGACGTGACCATCTACGCCGGCGCTTCCGTCCTGGGCGGCGAAACGGTCATCGGCAGAGGCTCCGTGGTGGGTGCCAATGTCTTTATTACCAAGTCCATCCGCCCCGGCACCAGGGTGGGCATTAAGACCCAGGAGCTGGTGGTCTCCAACCGGGACGACGACAAAAAGCCCCATGTGGAGACGGTCCCAAACGAGGGCAATACGGACGACGGCTGGTACTACACCATCTGAATACGGTTCAGATGATTTAAAAACCAGGAAAATCCGTTTCAGGAAGATATGAAAAAGAAAGATTCTCTCCGGAGGTCTTTCTTTTTTTACAGATAAAAACCGCCGTGGAGGGCTCTTCGAGCTTCCACGGCGGCTTGATTTTCTCTTTGGGCTCCCGGTCAGACCATCAGGCGGAGCTTTTTGTCCAGGATCCGGATGGAGACCTTAGAGGACTTGCAGATGACTTCTCCGTCCGTATGGACCCACATGGGATGGGCGGACTCTATGGTCAGGGAGGAGCATCTTCCTCCTTCGACGCCCTTGAAGGCAAAGTGCCGGCCCCCGTAGACGGTGGGGAAGATATAGAAGAAGGAGAGGCGGTTCAGGTCAGCCGCCAGGCACAGGTCCAGCTTCCCGTCCCTGTCATCGGCGTCGGGGCAGAACTTGAAGCCTCCCCCCTGGTAGGGCTGGTTCATGGCCACCGCCAGAAGGCAGCGGCGCTTTTCGATGATCCTTCCGTCGTCCAGGGTCAGGGTGACCTTTTCCATGGGGGCCGTCAGGATCTCCCGGATGGCTATTCCCAGATAGACCAGCTTTCCCAGCCCCAGCACGTTGAGGACCCGCTTCAGAGAGGAAGCGTTGGCTCCCTGGCAGCAGGAGGCGTCAAAGCCAAGGCCCGCCGAGATATTGAAGCGGACATGGTCCTCGCACTCTGTCTGGTCCCAGGCTTCTTCATCGCAGAGGTGGGTCACGGGATCCAGGATATGGCTCTTGTTATAGTAGGTCAGATCCCCAACGTCCATAAGGCGCCTGGTACGGCCCTTCAGGATCCTGGACAGGATCTTTTTCTGATTTTTGGGAAGTCCAAGGCTCAGGGCCAGATCGTTGCCGGACCCCACGGGAATAAAGCCGAAAAGGACTTTTTCCGGGTCCCGGATCCCGTTGACGGCTTCGTTCAGGCTTCCGTCTCCGCCTATGACCACAAGGCGGATCTTTCTGTCTGTCTTCGTTATTTCCGATACAATGTCCCTTATGGACCTGTCGGGAGAGGAATAGTATACCTTCCAGGTATGGCCGCTTTCCTTAAAGCAGGGTTCTATGTTCTTCCAGT
>CAMOGQ010000187.1 GCA_946614165.1 uncultured Lachnospiraceae bacterium | reverse complement strand
TCCTCGTGTAATACTTTATGATATCCGTTCCGTGTTCGATATATGTGCACTTCATGTCCGCTATGCCGGTCTGTTCGGGATAGACTCGTTCGAAGCGTCCGATCAGATCAGCGGCGTCGTCCAGTAAGAGCCTTGCCTTCCCCTTTTTGTTATAAAAGCAGTCCTTCAGCTTTGCCTTTATTTCTTCGGCGTATGCCTTGCGGAATTCTTCTCCCGAAATACGCAGATTCAGGTAATCGGCAGCTTCGGGGCTGGACCTGTAGAGACCCACCAGAAGCTCTGCCGTCTCCCCTTCTGACAGATTTCTCACTGCTTTTCTGAACTGGGGCAGCGTCAGTTTCTTTGCCTTCTCTGTTTTTTTCTCTGCCATACGACCTCCTTTTAAAGAGCAGCGCGGCGTGTTTCGGAAAACATGCCCTGCCGAATATGTCTTACCCTGTATTTTTCCGGCAACCCCCGGAAAAGCGCTCTAAGCGGTCCCTTCCGGACAGACCGGGTAATTTTACCCATGGAAAAATTATACATGGTTCAGAGGAAATGAAACAGTCCGATTTGTCCACGGAGCCGGGATCTGCACTGCGGACTGACGCCTTCCGGGAAAGGACCTGACATTTGCCCCATGACTTCCCCGGCTTTCCGTCCCGGATTGCTTTACTTTTTCTTAAAACAGCAGTCCCCCCGGAAAGGCACTCCTGCCTTTCCGGGGGATGATCGGAACTATTTTATTCAGTTCACAAAGAGGCAGCATCTCTGCTTGTATCTGTAATAATCGATCAGGTCCTGCAGCCGCTCCGGGGTAGAGGACAGGTCCCCCGCCAGGCAGTTCAGGCAGAGGTACCGGGGCGCTTCCCGCCAGATCAGCTTGCGGTAAAGGGCGATCTCATCGCTCTTTAAGACATTTCCGCACTTAAAACATCTGTGCTCCATAGGGCCTCCTTACATTTCCTGCAGAGAGCAGCGGTAAAGCCTGCAGCCGTGGGCTTCCACCTTGCGGGAAAAGCTCTCTTTCTGCAGTCCCAGATCTTCATGGGTCAGGCAGTCATGGAAGGAAAGGCCCATGCTGCAGGAAAGGGGCAGGCCCATATCCCAGAAATGCAGCTCCACATGGGCCGCGGCGTCTCCGAAGTTAAAAAATCCTATAGCCATATCTCCCCCGGAGAGCTGCTTTACCAGGATGAAGGCGTCAGGGCTTCCGTAGGTGGGAAGTTTATGGCAGCTGCGCCCCTCCGGGTCCTGGTTTACCGCGATCACGTCCCGGTTGGTCAGGATCTTTCTGGTCTCGTCGTTCATGGACCGGATGTCGCAGCCCATGATCAGGGGGGAATTCAGCATGGCCCAGAGAACGAAGTGGGTCTGGTATTCCACCGTGCTGCAGCCTCCGATGGAGGTCTCCGGATTCAGTCCCCTGCCGTACATGCCCACCACCAGGATGTCCATGTCATTGTAGCAGCCGCTCCCGCAGAAGGCAGTCTTTTCCATCTGACTGAGGGCAATGCTTTCGATGGATCTCCAGGCGTCCTGTATATCGATGGTGGACCGGAAGGTATGGGCCCCGGTGGACCGGATCCATTCATGGACATTGTCCCTGCCCCACTGGCAGGCCGCCAGCAGGATGTCCCTGCCGCTGCTTCGAAGAGCCAGATTCATCCTCCGGTAGAGCATCTCGGATGACAGAGTGGCAGGATGAAAGCAGTTATCGTACTTGAGATAATCGACCCCCCATTCCGCGAACTGGCGGGCATCGGAGAACTCATGCTCAAAGCTGCCCGGATACCCGGCGCAGGTATGGACGCCGCAGCAGGAATAGATCCCCAGCTTCAGTCCCTTTTCATGGACATAGTCGGCGACCGCCTTCATGCCCCGGGGGAATTTTTCCCTGTCCGGGACCAGAAGCCCCTTTTCGTCCCTGGACTTTTCGGCCCAGCAGTCGTCTATGATGACATACTCATAGCCCGCATCCTTCAGTCCTTCCCTGACCATGGCATCCGCCGTGGAGCAGATCAGATCATCAGTGACCTGGTCAAAAAAGGTATTCCATGAGTTCCACCCCATGGGCGGGGCTTTCAGCAGCATTTCTTTCTTCATATGAATCTGTACTCCTTACTTACTTCCTGCATGCAGATCCTCACTGGTCCCGGCTGCTTCTCCTCTCCGGTAGGCCGTGGGACTCATCCCGTATTTCCTGCGGAAGGCCTTGGAAAAAGCCATGTAATCTTCGTATCCCACCTGTTCCGCGATCTGCTGTACGGTCAGGTCTGTCTCCGTCAGCAGCCTGCATCCGTTGCGGAAGCGGCACTGGAGGATGTATTCCCGGGGCGAGAGCCCGGTGTATTTATGAAAGATGGTGGTAAAGTAGCTTCTGGTAAAGCCTATATAGTCCACCACGTCACTGACAGTGATGGCAGCATAGTTCATGTCGATGAGGCTGACTGCCTTCTGCACGTAGACCTCGGCGGTGTAGGCACGTTTTACGGCCTTCTTCTGCTTCCTGGCGGCGGAAGACTCCATGGCCAGGGCCAGGTACTCCAGAAGGATTCCTCTCCTTCTGAGGTCGTTGATGTAATTCATCTCCGGCTTTTCGTGCATGCGCAGGACCAGCTCGTAGAAGGCTTTTGGATCCTCTGTGGTATCCAGGCAGTAGACCCCCTCCGTAAAGCCGATCTCCTCAGAGATCCGCCCCGCGTCGTCCCCGGAGTAGGTCACCCAGCAGTACTGCCAGGGGTTTTCCGTATCCGCCGTATACTGTACCTCCTCGTTGTCCTTAAGGAGGAACATCTGCCCGAAGCGGGGATGGAAGACCTGTCCTCCCGCCAGCAGGGTCCCCGTGCCGGACAGGATCACGTGCAGATGCCAGCAGTCCCTGACCTCCGGCCCGAAGTTTACCCCGGGGTCGCACCGCTCCATGCCGCAGGCGATGAGACAGATGTCTCCCGTCTGGTCATGATCATACTCAAGACACCGGTAGTGGCGGTTGCGTTTTGCCGTATCGACTGCTTTCATATCTGCCTCCTTAAATACAGGCCTGCTGCGCCCACGCATATGCCGCAGGGGCTGAATCAGAAACGAAGGAATGAAAAACAAATTAAACAGCATCAGGGCCGGAGCATGAATGCCCTGGCCCCCGATACCGCCTGCCGGCAGACGGCCGGCAGGCTTATGCAGGTAACCTTATTCTGTTGCGAGGACCTCGTTCATCATATCCGCCATCTTCTTGCAGACGTCTGCCATGGAGGAAGGATTCTGCCATGCTTCTACCAGACCTGTGGTGAAGCCGCCTTCCCATGTAGTGGTATAGCGGGATGCGGGATGCTGGATCAGGGTGCCGTTTTCTTCCACTTCCAGGAAAGGAGAGATGTCCATGCCCTCGAAGGCGGAAACGAATGCGTCAGAGCAGCCCTTGTAGGCAGCCATGGTGACGCCCAGCTCTGCCTGCTTCTTCTGTCCTTCTTCGGAGCAGAATGCGGAGATCAGGCTGTAGGCTTCGTCGGGAAGATCGGTGTTTGCAGCGGCTGCCCAGCCAAGGCCGTTGTAGAGGGATACTCTCTCGCCTTCGTCGCAGGCGCCGTTTCCGTTGGCGTCATAGTAAGGGATCTGAGCCCATGCGTAGTTGGCGGACTGTTCGGCGGTGTAGAAGGTGTTGACCATCCAGGAGCCCTGGAGCATCATGCCTACGATACCGGACATGAACATAAGGTCAGGATCTGTCTCGGCCATCAGGCTCTGTTCGGGCATGCTGGGGAAGAGCTTGTCAGCCAGCCATGTCATTGCTTCCACAGTCTTAGGGTCATCCATGCCGGAGGTCTTGTTGTCGTCGGAGATCAGCTTTCCGCCGTGGCCGTAGATCAGGTTGTACCAGCCGTCCTGGCCGTCGTTGGTGTTCATGGCTGTGCCGTAGATGCCTTCGTCTTTGCCTGCTTCTCTGATCTGAGCAGCGACTTCTGCGTACTTCTCCCAGTCCCATGTGTCATCGGGATACTCGATGCCGTACTTGTCGAAGATGGCCTTGTTGTAGATCATGGCGATGGTGTCGTGGTCTTTGGGAAGGGCGAACTGATTGCCGTCCAGGTTGTAGATGTTTACGATGCCTTCGTAGTAGTTATTCAGGTCGATGGCGTCGTCTGCCGCGATGTAGTCGTTGAGGTTCAGCAGCATGTCTGCTCTCATGTACTTCTGGGCTTCGTTGATGTGCATCCAGAAAACATCGGGCATTTCGCCGCCGGAAGCGCCGGCTTCCAGAAGTGTCCAGTATTCGTTCCAGGAAATGACGTTCATCTGGACCTTGACGCCGGTCTTTTCGGACCACTCGTCGGCGATCTTGGAGAGGCCTTCCAGCTGGTTGTTGTCCCAGATGTCCACCACCAGGGTCTTGCCGCTGTCCTCTGCGGGAGCCTGGGCCGTTTCGTCAGTCTTCTCTGTGCTTTCTCCCTGAGGAGCGGTCTCTGCGGGGGCGGAGCCGGAGCCGCATGCTGCCAGGGAAAGGGTCATGCAGAGAACAAGAATAAGTGCGATCAGTTTTTTCATGTGTTCCTCCTTTAAGTATACACGATGCATTGGTTTTCTGCTGATTTCATCCTATCATTACTTTTGTCATAAACGCATAGAACGCCGTTCTATGGGCATGTCCAAATGTTCTTTCAATTAAGGAAAAGGGGCCCTGGAGAAGGAACAGAGAAGGATCAGGGAGGTAAGGAAAGAACAGAGAAAAGGACCTGGTAAAAGAAGGCAGGCAGGGCGCAGCGTCAGGCGGAGTGCAGAGTCAGGCGAAGTGCAGAGTCAGGCGAAGTGCAGAAAAGGAAAAAGACCGGGGGCCGCTTTCGCGGTCCCCGGCCTTTTCCTTAAAGGGGTGCCGGAATCAGAAAGAAAAGTTCTGAAAAAGCCTTTATGATTTGTTTATGCCGTTTAAGACATTTTTATAAGGCTACTCTCCTCTTAATCAGGCCTTTCTGTACTTTCTGAAGGCAGAGACTGCCATAAGCAGAAGTCCCGCTGCCAGGACGGCGTCGATGCCGTAGGCTGCCTTCTTCCAGTTTTCCAGACCGCCGGCCGTATGCTCTTCGTCATAGGCCCAGCTGCCGGCCGTGGTATAAAGGATGTTGTGGGTGGCCTGTCTCATGTACTGGACGTTGGAAGCCGCGCTCTTGTCGGTCACCTGATTGGGGCCGCCTTCGAAGGTGGAAAGCATGGCGTCCACGCCGTTTGCCAGAGCCATGTCGGCGTTCATGAAGCCGTGGCCGTTGTTGCGGAAGAAGTCGGATACGATGAAGCCTCTGAAGCCCCA
>CAMOGQ010000186.1 GCA_946614165.1 uncultured Lachnospiraceae bacterium | reverse complement strand
CCGTATCCTTCCTGTCCATGTTGTAGTAGAGGGGAAGGCGGGCCAGTCTGTTGGACTCGGCAGTGGTATAGCGGTCCTCTCCGTGGAAACGGCCAAAGCGCAGGCCTGCGGGAGCCGAGTGAAGGGGAACGTAGTGGAAGACGCTGAGGATGCCGCGGGATTTCAGATAGGAAATGAAGGCGGTCCGCTCTTCCAGGTCTTTGAGCTTTACATAGTACATATGGGCATTGTGGACGCAGTTTTCCGGAATGGTGGGAAGGACCAGCTTTTCCTGATCCGCCAGGTCCTTAAAGCTCTCGTGATAGAGGTTCCAGGTAGCCAGCCGGTTTTCGTTGATCGCATCCGCCATTTCCAGCTGGGCCCAGAGGTAGGCAGCGTTCATGTCGCTGGGCAGATAGGAGGAGCCGTAGTCGACCCAGGTATATTTGTCCACCTGGCCCCGGAGGAAGACGGACCGGTTGGTGCCTTTTTCCCGGAGGATCTCGGCCTTTTCAATGTTTGCGGGATCCCTGATCAGCAGGGCGCCGCCTTCTCCCATGGAGTAGTTCTTGGTCTCATGGAAGGAAAAGCAGCCGAAGTCACCGATGGTCCCCAGAGCCCTGCCCTTATAGGTGCTCATGACGCCCTGGGCCGCATCTTCAATGACTTTCAGGCCGTGGCGGGCGGCAATGTCCAGGATGGGATCCATGTCACAGGATACGCCCGCGTAGTGGACGGCCATGATGGCTTTGGTCCTGTCTGTAATGGCATCCTCGATCCTTGTTTCGTCCAGGTTCATGGTATCGGGACGGATATCCGAAAAAACAGGGGTGGCTCCGGTCAGGACAACGGCCGTGGCGGTGCTGGAAAAGGTGAAGCTGGGAAGGATCACCTCGTCCCCTTTCTTTAAACCGGACAGAAGGGTCGCCATTTCAAGGGCGGTGGTGCCGGAAGTGGTCAGAAGGGCTCCCGGAGTGCAGAAACGGTCTTTGATCCATGCATGGCATTTTTTTGTAAAAGGACCATCCCCGCAAATTTTATGATTGTCTACGGCCTGTTTTACATAGGCCAGTTCTTTTCCTGTAAAGGGAGGTACGTTGAAAGGTATCATAAAGCAATAATCTCACTTTCTCAAAGTAACTGTAATATATAGATTATACTATCCAAATGCAAGCTTTTGTACTGCTTTTTTCGGAAGAAGAAAGCCGGGAGGACCGGGGCTCCTTCACCGGAAATGGTTAACGGAAACATTACAAAAAACCAATTGCCAACCGATATAAACCATCATATCATATAAAAAGGAGGTAGAATTTCAATGAATTATGATGGCGAATACACAAATATTTCGCTGGATCTTCATCCCAGCTGCGTTGTCGGCATCGGTGCCTCTGCGGGCGGACTGGAAGCTCTGCAGCAGCTGCTGACCTTCCTTCCGGGAGATACCGGGATGAGCTTTGTCATAATACAGCATCTGTCTCCCGCGCACAAGAGCATGCTGACGGATATTCTGGGTAAGTATACATCCATGCCCGTCCAGGAAGCAAGAGACGGAATGCAGGTCAGGCGTAATCATATTTATATGATCCCGCCCAAATACAACCTGGAGATCGAGGCGGATGTTCTGAAGCTGCGGGAATACAACCATCAGCAGATCAATCATCCCATCGACATTTTCTTCCGGTCCCTGGCCAGATCCTTCGAGAACCGTTCCGTTGCCGTGATCCTGTCCGGCACCGGGTCCGACGGCACCAACGGCATCCGTTCCATCAAGGAGCAGAACGGTGTTATTATCGTGCAGTCTCCCGAGAGCGCCAAGTTCGACGGCATGCCCAGGAGCGCCATTGCCACCGGCTTTGTGGACCTGATCTTAAATCCCGATTCCATAGCCCGTGAAATGGCCCATATCTCCGCCTCCATGACGGATTCCAGCGGCAGGCTCCAGATGTCCGACACGGATCTTTTGAGCCAGGTCTTTTCCATCCTCAAGGACGTGACGGGAGTCAACTATACATATTATAAGAAGACCACGATCCTGCGCCGGATCGAGCGCCGCATCGTGATCACCCATAACCGGAACCTGAGGGAGTATGTCAATTACCTGGGCAACAACCCGGAAGAATCCAAACTTCTGGGCAAGGAAGTCCTGATCGGCGTGACCAGCTTCTTCCGCGACCCGGATTATTTTGATGTCCTCAAGGACCAGGTCATTACGGAGCTGATCAAAAAAGCCAAGCCCTCCGACCAGATCCGGGTCTGGGTGGCGGGCTGCTCCACCGGTGAGGAAGCCTATTCCGTGGCCATCCTTTTCGACGAGGTCCAGGAGGAGCTGGGCCTGCACAGGGACGTCAAGATCTTTGCCACCGACCTGGACGCGGAGTCCATCTCCATAGCGGGCAGAGGGTCCTACGGCGACAACATCATTGAGGATGTCAGTGTTTTCCGCCTGAGCCGGAATTTTACCCGCAAGGGCAACCGCTATTATGTCAATCACAACATCCGGAAGATGATCGTGTTCGCCCAGCACAATGTCTTCCAGGATCCTCCTTTCGGCAGACTGGACCTGATCTGCTGCCGCAACCTTCTGATCTATTTCCAGAACGTGCTGCAGAGGAACCTCTTTGCCATCTTCAACATGGCCCTCAAGGACAGGGGCTTCCTTTTCCTGGGACGGTCCGAATCCGTGGGGGACTATGACGATGTCTTCCGCACCTTCTGCGCCAACGAGAAGATCTTTATCCACAACATCGCGGGCAAGGCGCCCAGCCATGAGCGCATTACCTACCTGATGAACAACGTGGAGAACCAAATGGAGGCGGTGACCCCGGTCCCCAGGGAAGACTTCACGGACGCCAAGTATTCCTCCTCCGAGCTGGACACAAAGGTCCTGGAGGCCCTGCTGCCGGCTTCGGTCCTGGTGGATGACAAGAACGAGCTGATCCATTCCTACGGGGACTGCAGCAGGTTCATTACCATACCGGTGGGCAGCGTTACCCTGGATATTTTTTCCCTGATCCGGACGGACCTTAAGATCGCCATCTCCAAAGCCCTCAAGGAATCCAGGGAGGCCAACGACAAAGTCTCCTACGACCAGATCCCGGTGACCATCGACGGCCAGGTGGAATGCATCTCCATGTATGCCCTGCCCATCCGCAACAACCTGGGAGAGACCACCGGCGTAACGGCTCTGGTCTTTGTCCGCGGACAGGAACAGGCCGGGCAGGACGGCAAGGCGGATATGGAGCATTTCCGGATCGACACGGCCGCCGCCCAGCGGATCACGGATCTGGAAAAGGAACTGCATATCACCCAGGACGATCTGAAAAAGACCGTTACCGAGCTGGAAGCGGTGAACGCGGAGCTCCAGGCAGCCAACGAGGAGCTGCTGACGGCCAACGAGGAGCTGCAGAGCTCCAACGAAGAGCTTCAGTCGGTCAACGAGGAGCTCTATACCGTCAATTCCGAATACCAGACCAAGGTGGGGGAGCTGACAGAACTTAACAGCGACATGGCCAACTTCCTGTCCATTACCCTGGTGGGGATCCTGATGGTGGACAGAGAACTGAACATCCGCCGCTATACCGATTACATTTCCAAGGAATTCAACGTGGTGGAGCAGGACGTGGGCAGGTCCCTGCGTTTTATCGCCTATAACTTCGCCACCATCGACCTGATCGATCTGTGCAGAAAGGTCCTGGCCACCTCCATGCCCATCGAGCAGCACTGCGCCTCCGTAAGCGGCAAGACCTATCTTTTCCGCATTGCTCCCTACCGTATCATTGAGGGCATCAAGGGAAATCCCGTCCCGGAGGAGAATGAGGCAAGGGGCCCGGTCAGAGGCCTGGTCCTGACCTTTGTGGATACCACCAAGCAGATCGGCGACAGAAAGCAGATTGACGAAATGGCCCGGGCCCTCAGGGATGCGGTGCGTCAGGGACAGGAAAAGGAACGCTTCCTGTCTCATATGAGCCACGACATGCGGACCCCTATGACCGCCATCGCCGGTCTTACGGACCTGACCCTGGAGCTTCCCGGTCTTCCGTCCGAAGCCAGAGACAACCTGGAGAAGATCCAGGCCTCCAACCGCTATCTGATGGGCATGATCGACGAGATCCTGGAGACCAGCCGGATCAATGCCGGCAAGGTGGTCACGGTGGCCGCAGCCGTCCGGGAGGAGAAGATCCTGCAGGATATTTCCAACATCCTGGAGGACAGGGCCGGCGGCGCGGGCATTCATTTCCGGACCCGGATCCAGGGCTCCAAGAACCGCTTTGTCATGATGGACGTGGAGCATGTGGAGCGGATTCTGCTGAACCTGCTCTCCAATGCCATAAAGTTCACCCCCGCCGGCGGGGATGTTCTTCTGGGGACCGACGTGACCTACGAGGGCAGCAGGGCCATTCATGTCTATACCGTTCAGGACAACGGCCCCGGTATCAGCGAGGCTTTCCAGAACCGCATGTTCCTGCCCTTCGAGCAGGAATCCAAGGATTCTCTGGGCATGCACGACGGAACGGGCCTGGGCCTGTATATATGCAAGAACCTGGTGGATCTGCTGGGAGGCACCATCAACTGCCGGTCCACGCCCGGCATCGGGACCACCTTTACGGTCAGGCTGACCTATGACCTGGCCACGGACGAGCAGATCCGCTTGCAGGGAAGCGGCCTGACCGCCTATGAGGACAGGGTCCTTTACGGAAAGACGGTGCTGATCGCCGAGGACAACAACATCAACGCGGAGGTCATCGTCAAGATCCTGGAGACCAAGGGCATCCATTCCGAGCGGGCCATCGACGGCCAGGACGCCATTGACATGTTCCAGAGAAAGGGGGCCTACTATTACCAGGCCATCCTCATGGACATCATGATGCCGGGCAAGAACGGGATCGAAGCGGCCCGGGATATCCGCAGACTGAAGGTGGAGGATGCCCTGACCGTGCCCATCATCGCCCTGACGGCAGACGCTTCGGAAGACACCGACGAGAAGTGCCTGCAGGCCGGCATGAACGCGGCCCTGAAAAAACCGGTGGAAAGCGAGATGCTCTTCTATACCCTGGCAAAGGAATTCGAGAAGTCCGTATGCAGGGAAGGACGGAGCAGTTTATAGATCTTTCCTTTTTCTTTCACACAACGTTCACACAATTCTCTTAAAAGACTGATATAGTTGTTGTATAACAGTTACGATAAACATACTATCGTAACTGTTATTTTTTGAAACGATTACAGAAACAGGAGTGTTGATCGCTATGAAAGAGGTAAAAACCCCAAGAAAACAGCTTATTTATTACTGGATCGCGGCAGCGGCCGTGATCCTGATCCTGA
>CAMOGQ010000185.1 GCA_946614165.1 uncultured Lachnospiraceae bacterium | reverse complement strand
GGCATGCACGGAATCTGTGAGGGGGGAGGTCAGTGATGGCCTTCCCTACCTCGATGTCATGACCTGACGACAAGTTCAATGACAGGGTGTCAGAGCATGGCAATAATGATATCGAGTACTCTCCAGGCCTCAGACCATACTCTCACATGCAGATTTGTAAACGAAAAAAGAAGTAAGTGTGCTGAACTCAGCGGGAAGGGGCTTGAAATTGTTATATACATCGGCAAAATTCAATTATATTGCCAATGTATATTGCTTTTATGACTGGACAATGGCAACATATATATCGGCAAAATATTTTAAAATTGCCGATATATATGCAAGGGAGTGATGGCAGTGTTTTCTAAAAAAGAAGCTGAATTGAACATAAAAAAGGACAAGAGTTACACCAGACAACAGATGATCTCGCTGCTTCGGGAAGCCTCTCCGGAATATAGTAGTGGTTCCTGTCAGTGGAAGTTGGGAGAAATGCTAAAGTCCGGAGAAATTGTAAAAACCGGATATAATCAGTATATAATATCGACTGGAAAAAACAGTCCTGCATATTTGCCGGATTATTCAAAGCTGGCAGTAACAATAATGGATCAAATTGCTGAGAAGTATCCATTCATAGCTTTCACTGTTTTTGAGACAGTCCTTATGAATGAATTCCTGAATCATCTGGTGGCACAGAACACAATATTCGTTCAGGCAGAAAAAGACATCTCATCTTTTGTTTTTCGCTTTCTGCAGGAAGAAAGCTATGGAAATGTTATGCTGAAGCCGGCCAAAAAGGTTTTTGATCTGTATTGGGCAAAGGATACAATTGTGGTAACTGACCTGGTGTCCGAAGCACCAATACAAATGTCAGATCCACATAAGATCACGATGGAGAAAATGCTTGTAGATATCTATTGCGATAAGCTGATCAGGGGGACATTCAGCATGGCAGAATATCCATCCATTGTGGAACAGGCATTTGACAAGTACAGGATAGACCGCACAAGGATGCTCCGGTATGCAAGACGCAGGAACAGGGAAAAGGAAATAGCTCATGTCCTTGATGCTGGCCTGGATTAGGAGAAACAGGGATGTTATCACATGAGAACTATACTAAAACACATATCAATGATTTATGGATAAAAACCAACGTTTGTCGGCAGCCGGAAGAAAAGAAGTTTCCCTATGGGTAAAAGGCTCAGAAAAGCCCGGATGAATTCTTTTACAGCTGCAGAAAAAGAAGGACGGAGGACGCCGCAGGCGGCATCTTCCGTCCTTCTCTTTTATAAGAAATGCAATACACACGTATGGAGGACTGTTTTTTTCTTACAGAGCTACCGCCAAAGCATCGATCCCTGTTCCGCGGCGGAACTGTACTTTGTAGGAAGCGGAGCACTTTTTGTAACGTGAAAAGAGCTCCAGAGCTCTTTCCCTGTGGCTGTAGACCTTCCAGACGCCGGTGCAGAGACAGGCGCGGGCTCCTTTTTCGATGAAGCCTGCCACGTCCTCTGCCGGATAGCCAAGAAAGAGGCCGATCTCATGAGGAAATTCAGTTTCCTTCTGAAGGCGTCCCACCAGGCAGTGGATGCACTGGCCTTCGTTTTCCGGGACATATCCTCTGCTTTCCAGGATCCTTCTGGCTTCTTTGTCTGTCAGATCACGGGAGAGGCAGGAAGGTCGGTAGAGATAGATCAGGGCCCTGTCTTCCCTGAACCGCAGGGGGATGATCCGGAGCCCCTTGGGCACCAGGAGGAGGTTTAGGCGCTTCAGCTGCCGGAAGAGCTCCCTGCGGTCTGTGTATTTCGTACTGAACATGGACCCTGTCTTCAAGCCCGCCAGAGTGGGGGAACAGGTCTCTACGATCATCTCATCGGACATGGCAGATACCTCGACGTGAAGATCAGAAAAATGATTAGCTATAACTAACTTACATTGAGAATCATACACCGTTGGCAAGTTAGTGTCAACTAATAAAATAAAAAAGAAAAGCAAAAAAAAAGCATCCGTGAGGAAATAAGAAGCGGAGATGCAGCGGGAAAAGTGGAAGACCGGGCCCCCGGAGGGTTAAGGCCCTGAAGAAAAAGAACCGGTCCTTTTTTTAAAGACCGGTTCCGTCGAAGGCGGGTATATAGGATCTGGAGGCGGTGTCGCCGTCCTGAATAAAGCCGTTGGTGATGCCGATGGAGATGGCGTAGTCCACCAGGGCCTCGTAGTCCTCGGGGGGAAGCTTATTTCCCAGCTCCGGATGGCCGGACACCTGGGGCATGGGGGTGTACTGGTTCATGATGCTGATGAAGATGCTGTCTCCGTAGGTGGAGTGAAGATAGTCCAGGATATCCCGGGAGTCCTCACCGCAGCCAGGCAAAGCCAGGTGTCTGACCAGAACGCCCTTTACCATGACGGGATCGTCCTTATCGTCGGGAGCGTCCAGGGAGTGGGACCCGTCCGCGAAGGTGGGAACGGGACACTGACGGACCATTTCCGCCAGGGCCTTGGAGGCGTACTGGAAGTAGTCGGGGGTATGGGAGTAGGCCAGGGACAGGCGGGGAGAGATATACTTAAAGTCCGGCAGATAGATATCCACCAGGCCTTCCAGAGCCTGGATGGCTTCCACCCGCTCGTAGGTGCCGGTGTTGTAGACCACGGGGATCTTCAGCCCCTGGTCCTTTGCCCTCTGCAGGGCGGGAATGATCAGGGGGACATAGTGCTCTGCCGTGATCAGGCTGATGTTCTCTGCCTTCTGGTCCTGGAGCTGTAAGAAGATCTCGGTCAGACGCTCCGGCTCCACTCTGGACCCTGTCAGGGCCTTGGCTATGGCGTAGTTCTGACAGAAGATGCATCCCATGTTGCAGCCGACGAAAAAGACGGCTCCGGATCCGTTCCTGCCGGAGATGACAGGCTCTTCATTATAATAGAGGGCCGCTCTGGCGGCGTAGATATCGGCGGCCGCGTGACAGTAGCCGGTCTCTCCGGCGAGACGGTCCGCGCGGCAGCTTCTCGGACAGAGGGTGCAGTCCGAGAAATCCATAATGTCTCTTAAACTCATGATGTATATCCTGACAGATCAGCGTAAATAAAAAAATCCTGCCGGGCACGACGGAACCCTGGCAGCTGCAGTGCTTAAAGCTCCGCCAGGCACCCTTGCGGCACATGATAGGGCCCGCTTAGTGCTGCTTAGTTCCCTATCTGACACGGTTCACGGGGAATCATTGCGCAAGACCCAAACTTACACAGTAAGCAGCTGGCAACTGCCAAGGCTCCGCCCTGCCCGGCAGGGGAAGTCAACTTATGATATTTGCTTTATCAATATACCCAAAGTCCCCGGGAAAGTCAAGCAAAATGGCTTTCATCATTCTGCGTCTCCCGGGGGGCTCATGCTGCAGAAGGAAAGGAATTTCCATCACCGGCGCTGAAGGTCTCCTGCCGGACAGGGCCCGGCCTCGGAGTGAGATCCTTCCGAAAAATATGCGCCGGCGGGACTCAGGCAGACTTTGTTCTGATTTGCGCACATTTTTCAACGGAAACAGGCTCGTTCTGCGGATTGCATTCTTGCAGACAATATGCGATACTGAATACAACAGATGTAAGCGCTTACATAACGGTTTTACAGGGAGGAGGAACGTTATGCCAGTACATGTATTAAACGAAGCCAACCGGTGCCTTCAGTGCAAAAATCCCCGCTGCCGCATGCAGGGATGCCCCATTCAGACCAACATTCCGGAGGTCATCCGTCTTTTCAAGGAGAACCGGATGATGGAAGCCGCGGAGATCCTTTTTGAGAACAATCCGCTTTCCATGATCTGCTCTCTGGTCTGCAACCATGAAGGCCAGTGCGAAGGCCACTGCGTACGGGGAATCAAGGGGGAACCCGTACACTTCTCTGCCATTGAAAACTATATTTCCGATTCCTGTTTCGAAAGACTGGATATGACCTGTGCTCCGCCAAACGGCATGAAGGTGGGCGTCGTCGGCGCCGGCCCCGCAGGCATCACCATTGCCATCCGTCTGGCCCGCAAAGGATATAAGGTCACTGTATTTGAAGGAAGAGAAAAGATCGGCGGGATCCTGCGGTACGGTATTCCGGAGTTCCGTCTCCCCAAGTCCATCCTGGACCGTTACTACCGCAGAATGCGGGATATGGGTATTCTTTTCCGTCCCAATTTCTCTCTGGGCGGCTCCACCAGCATACAGGACCTTTTAAACGACGGTTACCGCAGCGTCTTCGTAGGCACCGGCGCCTGGAAGCCCCGCAAGCTGGGCGTTCCCGGAGAGACCTTCGGCCACGTATTCTATGCCATCAACTATCTGAACAATCCCGACGTCTATGAACTGGGCGACAGGGTGGCCATCATCGGCGCCGGCAACGCTGCCATGGACGTGGCCCGTACGGCCATCCGCCACGGCTCTAAGGACGTTACCATCTATGTAAGAGGCGATCAGGTGGCCGCTTCCGAAAACGAATATGATTTCGCAAAGCTGGACGGCGTGCATTTCGAATTCAGAAAGAGCATCGTCCGCATCGTGGACGAGGGCGCTGTCTTCTGCGACCAGGTGGAAGATCCCGAGACCGGAAAACTGGTGGAAGACCACAGCACGGACGCTCTGGTGGAAGCAGACAGCATCATGATCTCCATCTCCCAGGTTCCCAGGGACCGCCTTGTCATGCGTGACCACGATCTTCATCTGAATGAACACGGCACGCTGCAGATCGACTCTCAGGGCGAGACCACCATGGAAGGTGTCTTCGCCTCCGGCGACGTGGTCACAGGCGCCAAGACTGTCGTGGCGGCGGTAGCCCTTTCCAAGCAGATCGCCGACAACATGGACCGGTACATGCAGGAGAAATACGGCAATAAGGAGGAATAAGAATCACCGGTCACAGGGCCCTGCGCCCCGGCCGCTTCCGGAAAGACCTCCGATCAATAAGAACTGCCCCGCAGGCGGTAAGTAAAAACAACGTGTTTTACTTGCGCCTTCGGGGCAGTTTCCCGTTTCGGTCTTATGCATTCGGATCGCTTTCGTCCGGGCCTTCTTTTGTATCTTGGGAGGGGCGGGCAGGAGACCCCTCCTCCGGAAGGGAGAGCTTTTTTGCTTCCTCCAGGGCAGCAGCCTTTCTGGCTTTCTTTTCCTCCTTGTTGCGGATCCGGAGGGCTTTGAAGAAGCGCTGGAGGATCTCGGTGCATTCTTCTCCCAGGATCCCTGTATCCACCACTGCCTGGTGGTTGAAGTCCTCATTCTGAAGGATGTTGAGCAGGGTCCCGCCGCAGCCGGACTTGGGGCTCATGGCTCCGATCACCACTCTGTCGATCCTGGACTGGATCAGGGC
>CAMOGQ010000184.1 GCA_946614165.1 uncultured Lachnospiraceae bacterium | reverse complement strand
TCTCGTGGGAGGCTGCCACCAGCCTTTGGATCGTCTCTGTGCTGACAGGTCCCGGCAGGGTTTCTTCCCCTTCCCCGGGCTTTCTGATGTACATGAGATATTCTATATTGCCTTCCGGGCCCCGGATGGGGGAATAGTCCAGTCCCAGGATGGAAAAACCGGTCTGGGCCGTCATGGCCGTGACCGCCTCTATGACCTCCTCGTGGACCTTTCTGTCCCGGACGACCCCTTTCTTGCCTACCTTTTCCCGGCCCGCCTCGAACTGGGGCTTAATAAGGCACACCATCTCTCCCCCGCTTTCCAGGATCTCGAAGGCAGGAGGCAGGATCCTGGACAGGGAGATAAAGGAAACGTCCACGGAGGCAAAATCCGGCATCCGGGTCCCCGGACAGGCCGCTTCCAGATCTTCCTTTTTCACATAGCGGAAGTTGGTCTTTTCCATGCAGACCACCCGCTCGTCGCTCCTGAGCTTCCAGTCCAGCTGGCCGTAGCCCACGTCGATGGAAAAGACCCTGACGGCGCCGTTCTGCAGCATGCAGTCGGTAAAGCCTCCCGTGGAGGTGCCGATGTCCATGCAGATCCGGCCCTTCAGGTCGATGGGGAAGGACTTCAGGGCCTTCTCCAGCTTAAGGCCTCCCCGGCTGACGTAGGGAAGGGTCTGGCCCCGAACCTCGATCCTGGCTTCAGCGGGATCGAAGGAGGCCCCCGCCTTATCTTCTTTCTGATCGTTGACATAGACGATGCCTGCCATGATCAAGGCTTTGGCCTTCTCTCTGGAAGGTGCCAGGCCCCGCTCTGTCATTAAAACGTCCAGTCTCACTTTGCTGCTCTTCATAGTCTGTCTGCCATTCTCAACTGTTTCTGTTTACAAGGCTCAGGATCAGCTGCCGGAGGAAATCATTCCCGGCAGAGAGGCCGTCGAACAGTGTCAGGGCCTCCTCCGTCAGTCTTCTGACGTCCGCGGCCGCCCTGTCCAGTCCGAACATGGTCACCCAGGTGACCTTGCCGTCCTTTTCGTCCGATCCCACCTGCTTGCCCAGGACCGCGCTGTCTCCCGTCACATCCAGGATATCGTCCTGGATCTGGAAGGCCACGCCGATGTTTTCCGCGATCTTATCAAGACTCTTCAGATCCTCCTCCGGGGCTCCCGCCAGGACGGCGCCGATGGCAAAGCCGGAATCGATCAGGGCGCTGGTCTTATTCCTGTGAATAAAGAGAAGGGTATCCCTGTCCGTTTTTTCCGGGTGCTTTTCGGCCGTCAGGTCGGCGCACTGGCCGCCAACCATGCCGGAGATGCCGGCATTTCTGCCAAGGATCTTCAGGGCCCTTATGACGGCCTTTGTTTCCTTTGGCGTCTTCGCCCTGTCGAAAGCCAGGGCCGCCGTTTCGTAGGCCAGGTTCAGAAGGCCGTCTCCCGCCAGGACCGCCATGCCCTCTCCGTACTTCGCGTGGGTGGTCAGCATGCCCCTGCGGTAGAGGTCGTTGTCCATGGCCGGCAGGTCGTCGTGGACCAGGGAGTAGGTATGGATCATCTCCAGAGCCGCCATAAAGGGGGCTGCCAGTTCCATCCTTCCTCCGTACATGCGGCATGTTTCCAGAATGAACATGGGCCGCAGGCGCTTTCCGCCCGCCAGAAGGCTGTAATTCATTGCCTCGATGACTCTCTCCATGTAGGGAAAGTCCTCTTCCCGGGGCAGAAATTCACTGATAATGCTTTCACACTGGGCCGTTCTTGCGGCCGTTTCTTCCTTAAAACTCATCCAGGCTCCCATCCTCATTCAGCTGCATGACCTTGTGCTCCACCTGCTCGATCTTCTCACTGCAGTAGCGGACCAGCTTCATGCCTTCTTCGTAGCAGGCAAAGGACTGCTCCAGGGTGACGTCCTCTGCCTCCATCTTCTCCAGGATCTCCTGGAGCTTTCCGAAGGATTCCTCTATGGACATCTGCTTCTCTTCGGGGACCTGTTCGTCCGTTTTCTTTTTTCTGGGCATCAGTCTGTCTCCTTCTCTTCTGCGGGCAGATCCGGGATCACCTCCGTGACTCTTGTCATCAGAGCGCCGTCCCTGAGTCTGATCTTCAAAAGCTCCTTTTCCTGCCTTCCGGCCGTGCCGGTCACAGGCTTTCCTTCCATATCCGTCACATAGCCGTAGCCGCCGGTAAGGCGCTTTAAGGGCGAGAGGCTCTCCAGCCTGGCGGCGGAAAGTTCCAGCCTGTGGCGGCTCTCAGACATCCTCCGCTCCATGAGGCTCTTTAGGCGCTCCGACATGCCCTGCAGGGAGAGCCTCTGCTGGCGGATCCTCATGGCCGGGGACAGGTAGATCAGCTGCCTGCGGCAGCTTTCCGCCTTATCCCGGTAAAGATCCAGGCGCCTCTGCATGCTCTGATTCAGCGCATTGTAATAAGCGTTCAGGTCCGCCCGGAACTGACCATAGTCAAAAACAGCCAGCTCCGCTCCCGCAGAAGGAGTCGGTGCCCGCAGATCGGCCACATAATCGGTTATAACTGTATCTGTTTCATGGCCCACGGCAGAAATGATGGGTGTCGTGCACTCAAAAACGGCCTGGGCAACGATTTCTTCATTGAAGGCCCACAGATCCTCCAGGGAACCTCCCCCTCTGCCGATGATTATGGTATCGACGCCGGCCCTGTCCAGGGCCTGTATGCCCTTGACGATGCTCTCCGGAGCCTGGTCCCCCTGCACGATTGCCGGGTAAAGAATGATTTTCAGATATGGATTGCGCCTCTGCGCAATGTTGATGATGTCCCGTACGGCCGCTCCCGTGGGCGCCGTCACGACGCCCAGGGTCCGGATATACCTGGGTATGGGCTGTTTGTAGATCTCGTCAAACATGCCCTCTTCTTCCAGCTTCTTTTTGAGAAGCTCGTATTTTTCGTTGAGGAGGCCGACTCCGTCCTGGATGATCCGGTCCACATAGAGCTGATAGCTGCCGGTGCGGGCATAAACGTCCACATTTCCGGAACAGACCACCTGGTCTCCTTCCTTCATGGAAAAAGAAAGGCCTCTTCGACGGCCTGCGAACATAACACAGGACAGCGTCCCCGAGGCATCCTTCAATGTAAAATAAATATGACCCGATGAATGGTATTTGCAGTTGCTGACCTCGCCTCTTACCAGAACGGACTGGAGAAGATAGTCCTCCGTGAACATCCTTTTGATATAGGCGTTGATCTGCGATACAGAATATGCCTTGCGCATGCAGTTCTGCTCCTTACTGCCGGGCGAACTTTGCCAGTATGCCGTTGATGAACTGGCCCGAATTGTCCTGGCCGAACTTCTTGGCCAGCTCCACCGCTTCATTGATGGCCGCTCCGGTGGGAACGTCGTCATCATAGCGGATCTCATAGAGGGCCAGCCGGAGAATGGCCAGCTCCACCTTGCCCAGGCGGCCGATCTTCCAGCCCTCCAGCTTTTCGGAGATCTCCTGATCCAGCTCGGGGATCAGGGCAAGGATCTTTGTGCACTTTTCGCTGATCTTTGCCTGATCTTCGGGCGTGGCCACGAAATCGCCGCTCTCAAAAAAGAACTTTTCCTGTTCCGGCATTTCCTCCGGAGTATTGAATTCAGCGCGGAACAGGAGCTTGAAGACCTGTTCCCGCAGACTGCGTCTGTTCATAATGATTCCGCCTTATGCTTCTTCCGGCATGGCAATGCCGCTGATTCTGATGTTGACGTCCAGAACAGAAAGACCTGTCATGGACTCTACCGCGGATTTGATTCTCTTCTGGACCTTGCTGCTGGTCCCGGGAATGTTGCTTCCGTAGCTGATGATGATGCTGATCTCGGCCTTGACGCCGTCCTTGCTGACTTCGCATCTGACATTTCTGCCCAGCTTGCGGATGCCGCCCTTGGAAAGGGCCGCACGGTCAACATTGCCTGCGATATAAGCCACGCCGTCCACGTCCAGTGCGGCATAGGCGACGATCAGAGTGACTACGTCGTCTGCGATCTTTACAGTACCGATTCCAGCTGTCTCTGCTTCTCTTTTGATATTCTTTTCCTGTTCCATCCTGTTCCTTCCTGCCGCCTTCACATGCGGCCCTCCTGCAGGCCCGGACCGGGAACTCTGCAAATCCTATACTGTACCATCATACCATCTTTGGGAGATATTGACCAGTCCCGCCGCGTCAGTTGCGGGAGAATTCCGCCAGCTCCAGTCCCTTGTTGCGGTCCAGGACCATGCCCACGGACCAGGGATTGATAAAGAGCAGCAGGGGATTTCCCTTCAGATCCCGGATCCGCTTCATATCTGTGGTGCCGGTGATCTTCATGGGATCGATGTCCTTGTTGACGATCCAGCGGATATGCTCGTAGGGAAGGGTCTCCAGAATAATGTCCACGTTGTATTCGCTCTTCAGGCGGAATTTCAGAACGTCGAACTGCAGCATGCCTACCACGCCGGTGATGATCTCTTCCATACCGGTGTTGAACTCCTGGAAGATCTGGATGGCGCCCTCCTGGGCGATCTGGGTGATGCCCTTGACGAACTGGTCACGCTTCATGGTATCCACCTGACGGACCCTGGCAAAGTGCTCGGGAGCGAAGGTGGGGATTCCCTCATAGCGGAAAGTGGACTTGGGGGCGCAGACTGTATCGCCTATGGAATAGATGCCGGGATCGAAGACGCCCATGATGTCGCCCGCATAGGCTTCCGACAGGACCTTGCGGTCCGATGCCATCAGCTGCTGGGGCTGGGACAGTCTCTGGATCCTGCCGGACTGTACGTGGCGGACTTCCATGCCCGCGTCGTACCTGCCGGAGCAGATCCGCATGAAAGCCACCCGGTCCCTGTGGGCCTTGTTCATGTTGGCCTGGATCTTGAAGACAAAGGCGGAGAAGTCGCCCTCCACGGGGTCGATCTCGCCCTGGTCGGAGGTCCTGGCGGTGGGAGGCAGGGCCATGCGCAGGAAGTTCTGCAGGAAGGGCTCCACGCCGAAGTTGGTCAGAGCGGACCCGAAAAAGACAGGGGTCAGCTGACCGGCCCGGACCGCCTCCAGGTCAAAGTCCGCCGCGGCTCCGTCCAGGAGCTCGATCTCCTCTCTGAGCTGGCTGTCCGCCGCTTCCCCCAGCTCCTGCAGGGTGGCCTCTTCGTCGTCAAAGGGAATGGAGGTCTCGATGCCTTCCTTTGTTCCCTTTTCCGTATCGGAGAAGGTCAGGATGACATTGTTCTGCCTGTCATAGACGCCCTTGAAGCGCTTGCCGGACCCGATGGGCCAGTTGAGGGGACAGGTCTCGATGCCCAGATTCTTTTCGATATCGTCCAGAAGATCGAAGGTATCCAGGGCGTCTCTGTCCATCTTGTTGATAAAGGTAAA
>CAMOGQ010000183.1 GCA_946614165.1 uncultured Lachnospiraceae bacterium | reverse complement strand
TGATGGCTTCCAGAGCGGCAGCTTCATCATTGGTGATGGACTGGTTGTTGCCGAGTTTTGTGGTGCCGGGACGATCGTTGCAGGGGCCGATGATGACGGTCTTGACGCCCTGGGGATCGAAGCCTGCGTCAACAAGAATCTTCTTCATGTCGATGGGATTCTTGGTGATCAGGAAATACTGATCCTTGGAAGCAAGAACCTTGGGAGCCTTCTGAATGAATTCATCGACGCCCCATACGAAGGTCTTCTTGTCGGAAGCGCTCTTGTAGGCCTGCTTCAGAACAGGGTTCTTTGCTGCTGCATCATTGACAGCGATAAGACCTGTGCAGGGATACTCGAGAGACCATCTGGTAACGGTCTGCCCATGGATCATTCTGTCGTCAACACGGATAAAAGAAATAGCCATTTTTGATCTCCTTTCATGGCAGTTAGATCAGAAGGAATCAGATGCTCAGATATCATCCGAAAACTCATCGTCCTCAGAATCTTCTACAGCGATCTCGAACACCTTGAGTGCATCAACTGCATCGGGAAGAATATCTTCCTTGATGTCCTCCAGATCCATAGTGTCTTTCATCAGTACAGTGGTCAGGACCAGAGGCAGATTCATGCCGCCGATCATAAGGGTATTTCCAAGCAGACCTCTCTCGGCAATAACGTTAGCCGCAAAGGACAGAGGGGAACCGCCTACGATGTCGGCGAACAGGATGATCTCATCCTCCTCTTTGATCGGTGCGATCAGCTCGCGGAAGTTATCCTCGTACTCATCTGCGCCCATCCCGTTTTTGAGACTGGTGCTGAGAACTTCCGGCTTGTCTTCACCGGCCAGCATCTTGACAGCATCGTGCAGGCCGGGGGCCAGCATGCCGTGACTGACAATTACTACATACTTCATCTGATGACTCCTTCCTTTCTAAAAATAGTAATAAAAAAACTCTTAATTTAGTATAAAAAAAAGCCTGTTTGCAGGCCCGTAACATTCGTCCGAATTATGGCATGACATTCGTCATTACATACTATGATTTTAGTAACATTTGAACATATTTTACAATGTTGTAGCTTATTTTTTGTTGATTATACACATAAAAAGAGACCGCTCGGTCTCTTTTTATGTCTGCTCATGACTTATTTCCTGCATTACTTTTTCTGCTGCAGGTAGCTGTTGATCCTTCTGTTGCAGATGATCTGCTCCATCTGAATGTTTCCGGATCCCGCCAGGATATCGCTGACCTCGATCCCGATCAGCTGGCATACGTCCTCCTTGTCCCTGAAGCGCTGACGGTTGACCGCATGCTTCATGGCCAGATCCAGGACCACCTCATGGTTGACCTGATCGTACAGGGAAATATCCCTGGGCATCGGTATCTCACTGCAGACGGAAATGCCCTCCGAATACAGAAAGATGCTCTCCTGGATCTCCGGGCTGGTGGTCATGGTCTTCATAAACTCCCAGGCCAGTTCTTTTTTGGTGGAATGGCTGTTCATGGCCACCAGCTGGGTCCTCAGATAGGAATTGTTGTCGCCCCGCGGACCTGCCGGCATGGTGTGGATCTTCCAGACAAAATCCTCTCCCACGCCCATGTGGATGGGATTGCGGATATAGGCGTTGTAGGCGGAATAGCTCATGGGCTGGAAAAGAACGTTGCCGTCGGAAAAGGAAGGCTGGACATTGGTCTTCTTGGCGGTAAGCCCGCCCAGTCTGTCCAGGAAATTAATGGCTTCCCCTGCCTTTTCGTCCGTCAGATAGCACTGATCCCCGTTTTCGGAAAAGAGGACCACATTGTTGGAATAAAAGCAGCTCTCCCAGCCATACTCGGAGATGCCGAACTGATAGCCCGATTTGTTGTCCCGGGGACCTGTCACCTTTCTGCAGATGTCATAGCAGTCCTCCCAGGTCCAGCTGTATCCCGGCATGTCAATGTTCTCGGCCTGCAGGATGGAGGTGTTGACCACCATGATCTCAGGAGAACATTCGTAGGGCAGGGCGTAAAGGATCTTTCCTCTTCTGCCCGCTTCATAAGCCGCCTTATAATAGACATCCTTATCGAAAGATCTGTCGATCGAACTGTAAGCGGCCAAATCCTGCAGGGCCCCCACATCCGCCAGATACTCAAAATCCTCGTCCAGTACGAAAAAGACGTCGGGAGCCGTACCTTTCAGGATCTCGTTGGAAAGCCATTCCGAATAATCCTGTTTCCGGATGCCGCTCTCGTATACCACGCTGACGCCCGGATTGTTCTTTTCGAATTCTTCGATGGCCCGGTTCAGTATGACATGGGCATATCCGTTGCTCTCGCCCCAGGGGCTGTCGGAAAACACTCCTACCCGGAGGATTCCTTTACTCTCACTGTAAAAGCTGCCGAAGGGATTCAGCATGAGTCCCACCGCAAAAATAATAATCAGAAGTGCCGTCAGAAAGGTGAGATTCTGTTTCTGCTTCCTGGTAAACTGTTCCATAAAAAATGTCCAACCTGATTACTCTTCTTCGTTCCCGTATCTGCGGGCCGCCGTATCGGTCTGTACGGCCCAGATGCCCAGCTGGGTCCTGTTCTTTAGTCCCAGCTTGCTGAGAATAACACTCAGACTGTTCCGGACTGTTCCTTCCGACAGGTGGAGCCTGGAGGCGATCTCCTTGTTGGACATGCCTCTGCCCACACAGTCTATGATCTGCCATTCGGAGTCCTTGAGCTTTCCGGAAAGCTGTTCCCCCACATGAATGGTCTGATTGGTCTGGGCCATATGTGAGAACATCCGGAATACCTTTCCCGTGATCTCGTCGTTCATGATGGAGATCCCGTTGGACACCTTATTGATGGCGCTTGACAGGTCCTTGAGGGACGTGCCCTTGAGAAGGTAGCCGCTGGCCCCGTATTTAATGGCGTTGAAGACGTACTCGTCATCGTCAAAGGTGGTCAGAATGATGACCTTGATATCCGGGGAAAACTCTTTTACCTTTCTGGTACAGAGGACGCCGTCCATTTCGGGCATGCGGACATCCATCAGAATGATGTCAGGTCTGTTTTTCTGTATGCTTTCCAGGACCTCCAGTCCGTTGGAAACCGTATCCGTAACGGAAAAGCTCGGGTTGGAGCTCAGCATAATCTGCAGGCTCTGCCGCATCAACTCCTGGTCGTCCGCTATCAAAATCTTAATCATGATGATTCTCCTCTCCTGTATGCATTCTGAGCGGTATAAGGGCCCTGACCCTGAAACCGTCTCTTCCGTCTGTCTCAAGGCTTCCTCCCAGCATATCCAGTCTTTCCTGCATATGGGTCAGGCCGAAGCCTCTGTGAAGATCTTCGCAGCCGGCGCCGTTGTCCTCGATTTTGATCTCCAGCAGATGTTCCTTTCTTTCGATGCTGATGATGATCCTGGAGGGATGGCCGTGGCGGACCGAATTGGTTATGGACTCCTGCAGGACTCTGTAGACCACATCCTCCTCGTCCTGGGCCAGGTCCGTAAGATCGTCTCTGCAGGTATACTCGAACAGAATGCCCGTGGACCTGCACATTTCGTCCACCATGCCCTCAATGGCTTCCCGCAGGCCCTGCTGTTCCAGGGCGTCAGGTCTGAGGGCCCGCACGGAACTCCGGACGTCCTTCATGCCCTGCCTGGCCACGTTCTGAATGGACTTCATCTGCTGCCTGGCAAGATCCGGCCTGGAATCCAGAAGGACAAAACAGGCCTCCAGTCCCGTGACAATGCCTGTCAGGGCATGGCCTATGGTATCGTGGATCTCCCTGGCCAGGCGGTTTCTTTCCTGCATCTGGGCCATCTCGGCAGATGTTCTGGAATACTCCTCCAGCTTGATATTGGCCACGGTCAGCTCTTCGTTGAGCCTCATGATCCTTTCAGTCTTATCCATCTGGTAGCGGAGGGTGACCACCAGGAAAACAATGAACATGACGATGTTGACCAGCTGCATGGTATTCAGAATACTCTGCAGGATCCCGGCCGCCCTGGGGTTATAGAAGACAAGATAATCCGAAAAGGAAACGTTCCGGATCCAGAGGTTCAGGATCCCCGAGTCCACCACCATATACAGGATGATCACGGGGATCAGATATCCGATTTTATTTTTCCGGCTGTATCCTCCGTGGATGATATCCGTCATGACCAGGATCAGAATGCCTGTGTAGGCCATGCCGCACAGGACAGACAGCATGACAGAGACAATGATCTCCAGCAGCAGCTTGATGAAATTCATGCCCTCCTCTTCCATGTCGAGATGGAACAGGATCAGAAGGCCCGCGTAAAGCATAAAGACGGAAGCGGCAAAGCGCATGCTCTCCATGGGCAGGACCGGAATGGTCTTCAGAAACAGCAGTGCCGAATTGCTGCGGGCCATGCCCATAATGGCATGGTAGGATATGACGGTTATATAAAGAAGAATCAGAAGATTCAGGTGCTGCATCAGTTTCCAGACTCTTTCCGGACTTTTGCGGCTGACATCAAACAGGTTCATAGAGATTTCTCCGGGAAATGACGGCGGTCTTACTGCCATCTGTGAATATCGAACCGGTCAAGATTTTCATTATTGATCAGGTCCACCGGCAGAGTAATAACGGATTCATACTCTTTTCCGTCCAGCATCCGGTAGAGGGTATCCGCGGCAGCTTCTCCGATCTGGGCGGGGAACTGGGCTGCCGTTGCCTCCATCTCTCCGGACTGGATCATGGACTTGGCGTCCGGCGATCCGTCTATACCGTAGACACGGACATCTTTCAGTTCGGGATGATTGCGGATGGCTGTCACGGCCGCTTCGCCTGCCAGATCGTTGAGGCAGAACACGGTATCGAATTCTCCGCCCTCCTGAATGTATTCTTCCACCAGGGGAAGGGCGATCTCATACTGACCCTGACAGCTGATCTCCTTTACGATCTGATAATCCGGATTGGAGTAAATAGCCTCCTTCAGCCCGCTGACTCTGTGGGTACTGGAGATGGCCGATTCATGGTTGAGGACCAGGATCCTGCCGGAGGACTGCTTCTCCATGATGTACTGGCCGATCATGTAGCCGGCCTTGAAATTGTTGGATACGATGGTACAGTCTGCCTGGCTCTGGTCCTGCAGCTCCGTATCCACCACAATGATCCTGACGCCCAGCTTTCTGGCCCGGTCCAGGACATCGGAGAGCCCGTCCGAAGTGACCGGGGTGACAATCAGAGCGCTGATTCCCATGGACAGCATGGAATTGATCTGACTGACCTGGCGGCTTATGTCCAGTCCCGGATCCCGGAGGACCATCAGATCTCCTTCGCCCTCCACCCGGACCCTGATCTGCTCGTTCAGAATGTCATAGAACTCATTATTCATGGTCATATAGCTGGCGCCGATCAGACGGGAATTCTC
>CAMOGQ010000182.1 GCA_946614165.1 uncultured Lachnospiraceae bacterium | reverse complement strand
CCAGAAGCTGCTTCATGACATCCAGTTCATAGCTGTTGACCTTGCATCCAAGGTTGTGATAGGCTGCTTTTTTCAAAATAGTTCTCCTGATAAAATTCCCTCCCTCCGGCCGGAAATGTTTTCAATCCCGTAAGAACAATGTTGGCCGGTTTTGTTGACAAAAATCAGAGGGAAACGTACTATGAGAGTGTAATTTTAGAAACGGTTCAGTATGTTCATTACGGAGGCACATTTATATGAAGACAGTGAAGATTTCCTTAAATTCCATCGATAAAGTAAAATCTTTTGTAAATACCATCACCAGATATGACTACGACTTTGATCTGGTTTCCGGCCGTTACGTCATCGACGCCAAGTCCATCATGGGCATCTTCTCTCTGGATCTGTCCAGGCCCATCGACCTGAACATCCATGCGGAAGGCCTGGATGCGGCCAGCACTTCCGATATCCTGGAAGTTCTGAAGCCCTACATCGTGGAATAAGCGGAATAATCCAAGGAGCCATGCCGTAAGGCATGGCTCCTTTTTTATTTCTGCTTCTTTTTTCCTTCTCTGTCCAGGCTTCGGATTCCTCTCTCTTCCTGTCAGTCCTCCAGAGGATCTTCCCTGCCCTTTACGATCCTGTCTCCCTGGGCGTCCACCAGGATGATCTCGTCGGTCTCCAGGGCTCTTCTTACCATCTCGTCGATCTTTTCGGACAGATTCTTCTCATGGTCCCGGATCACTTCCGCCTTGGGCTTTGTCACGGGATGCTTTGCCACAAAGATGGTGCAGCAGTCTTCGTAGGGAAGAATGGAGGTCTCGAAGGTGCCGATCTTCTTGGAGATGGACACGATCTCTTCCTTGTCCATGCCGATCACGGGACGGAAGACGGGAAGGGTGCAGACCTCGTTGGTCACGTTCAGGGCCGCCAGGGTCTGGGAAGCCACCTGGCCGATGCTCTCGCCGGTCACAAGACCCAGGCACCCGTTCCTCTTTGCCAGCATCTCCGCGATCCGCATCATGTAGCGGCGCATGATGATGGTCAGCTCGTCATGCGGGCACTGCTCGTAGATATAGAGCTGGATCTCCGTGAAGTTGATGTTGTGCAGATAGATGGGGCCGGTATAGCGGGCCACCAGGGAAGCCAGGTCCTTTACCTTCTGCAGGGCGCGCTCGCTGGTATAGGGCGGCGCGTTGTAATAGACGGCGTCCAGTTTGACGCCCCTCTTTCCGATCATGTAGCCGGCCACGGGGGAGTCGATGCCGCCGGAAAGCAGCAGCATGGTCTTTCCGCCTATGCCGCAGGGAAGTCCGCCGGGTCCGGGGATCTCGTGGGAATAGAAGAACATCTTCTCCCGGATCTCCACGTTCATCATGATCTCGGGGTCATGGACATCCACACTGAAACGGGGCATGGCCTCCAGAATGGCGTGGCCCAGCTCCGCGTTGACCTCCAGGGAATCCATGGGATAGGTCTTGTTGGGACGCTTGGTATGGACCTTGAAGGTGTGTTCGCCCTGGGGATACTCCTCTTCCATGAAGCGGACCACCGCTTCCTTCAGCTCTTCTATGGGCATGATCTCCCGGATCTGTACGGGGCAGATGCCGCAGATGCCGAAGACGCATCTGAGCTTTTCCACAGCGTCGTCATAGTCATAGTCGGACCTGCAGTCAATGAAAATGCGGCCGTAGATCCTGTTCACCGAGAACTTTCCGTCCACGCTCTTCAGGGCCAGACGGATCTGGCTGCAGAGCGCTTCCTCAAAGACGTGGCGGTTCTTTCCCTTGGTCCCGATCTCGGCGTACTTGATAAGAAATGCCTGGTATTTCATCTTTTTATCCTTTTCTTTCTGGGCTCAGTGTCTGGTATATCTGCGCAGGAAGGGGATCAGCTCTTCCATGGCCGCCGCCGTATCCTCCATATCCTCCTTTGTGGTCATGACGGACATGCTGATGCGGATGGTAGAGTCAAGGCCGTCCTTTCCAAGGCCTATGGCCGAAAGAGTGGAGGAGACATGGGGCCTGTTGGATGCGCAGGCGGAGCCTGCGGATACATAGATCCCCTTATCCTCCAGGGCATGGAGCAGGACCTCGGCCCGGACGCCGGGAACGGTCACGCTGATGATGTGGGGGGCTCCCTCTCTTCCTTTCCTGCCGTTGATCCATACCTCCGGGATCTTCGTGATCCGGGCGATAAAGTCCTCCCTGAGACCGTAGAGCCTCTCCGTATCCCGGTCGAAGCCCTCGTAGAGGATCTTTGCCGCCAGGGCCATGCCCGCGGTCCCCGCCACGTTTTCCGTGCCGGAGCGAAGGCCCCTCTGCTGGCCGCCGCCAAAGAGGATGTTCTGGATCCTGACCCTGTCGCCCACGTAGAGAAAGCCCACGCCCTTGGGTCCGTGGATCTTGTGGCCGGAAACGGTCAGAAGATCGATCTTCATCCTGGCGGGATAGATCCTGGCCTTGCCGAAGCCCTGGACCGCGTCCACATGGAAAAGGGTCCCTGGATTCTTTTTCTTAATGGCTTCCCCGATCTCGGCCACCGGCTGAACGGTGCCGATCTCGTTGTTGGTATGCATGACGGACACCAGGATGGTATCTTCTCTTACGGCCGCCGCCACGTCCGCGGGGTCCACCAGGCCCTCGCTGTCCACGGGAAGGGTGGTGACTTCAAAGCCCCTGCTCTCCAGAAAGCGCATGGTCTCCAGAACGGCGGGATGCTCTATGGGCGTGGTAACAAGATGCATGCCTCTTCTTTGATTGGCCATGGCACAGCCTATGATGGCCAGATTGTCCCCCTCGGTGCCGCAGGAAGTATAGACCAGATTTTCGGGCTTCACCTTCAGGATCCCCGCAAGGATCCTCCCGGCCTCCCGGACCTGCTTTTCCGCCTGGACGCCCTTATGGTGCATGCTGGAGGGATTGCCGTACTCTTCCAGGTAGATCTTGTTCATCAGCTCCGCCACCTGGGGAAAGCACCTGGTGGTGGCGGAATTATCCAGATATATTTCTCTCATATGTTTTCTTTCGCTTCTGCCTGCCTTTCACATAACTGCCGCCCCGGGCGGCACGGTAAGCAGAATATCACAGTTTTTTTTTCAGGCAATCTCAAAGCGGTAGATCAGCCAGGACAGGACCACCAAGGCGGCGGTTTCCGTCCTGAGGATCCTGTGTCCCAGGGAAATGGGACGGATCCCGGCCGCCGCAGCCTCTTCCACTTCGGAAGGGTCAAAGCCGCCTTCGGGGCCTATGAAGACAGAAACGCTCTGTCCTCTTTCCAGGGACGAAAACAGATCCTTCGTGCCCTCCCGGCCTTCCTCCAGCTCGTAGGGAAGGACCCGGAGGTCCGACTCTGCCTCCGCCATCCTTACGGCCTCCTTCATGGTCATGGGCGGATGCACCAGGGGGATCCTGGCTCTTTTGGACTGCATGGCGGCGGATTCCGCTATGGTCTGCCAGCGCCGGAGCTTCTTTCCCTCTTTTTGGGGATCCAGCTTCATGACGCATCGCTTCATGGAGACGGGCACGATGTCCGTGACCCCCAGCTCCACCGACTTCTGGATGATCCACTCCATCTTGTCGGACTTGGGAAGGCCCTGAAAGAGGATGACCCGGACCGGAAGCTCGGAAGCCTCCGAAAGGAGCCCCTTCTTTTTAAGGATCACCGTATCCGGTCCGAACTCTTCGATCCCGTAGAGATAGCGGGCGCCGTCCTCTCCGCCGGAGACGCTGATCTCCTCCCCCTTTTTCATACGGAGGACATTTGCGATGTGGTTGTATTCACTGCCTTCGACGCGAAGGTATTCCCCGTCCATGTCGGAGGGGTCCGCGAAAATATGAAGCATGTAGACCTCTTTCCTTATGCCTTGGGACGGCAGGCGGTCACGCACCTCCACTCGCCCTGGGCGGTAATGCCGGTGACGGTCAGTCCGGCCTTTTCCATGGCCGCGGCCACGTCCTTTTCCCGGCCCTCGATGATGCCGGAGGTGATATAAACGCCGCCCTTTTTCAGGCACTTTACTGCCGCCGGGGTCATGGGGATCAGAATGTCTGCCAGGATGTTGGCCACCACGATGTCATACTTTCCGTATCCCACTCTGTCCTGCACGTCTTTGTCATCTATAAGATTGCCCAGGATCACTTCGAATTTATCCGGGTCCACCCCGTTGTTCTTCATGTTGTCCAGGATGGCGGGAGGCGCGCAGGGATCCAGGTCTGTTCCCACGGCCGATTCGGCGCCCAGCATCAGGGCCAGGATGGCCAGGATGCCGCTGCCGGTGCCCAGATCCAGGATCCGGGTCTCGGGAGTCAGGTATTCCCGGATCTGCCGGATGCAGAGCTGGGTGGTCTCGTGCATGCCGGTGCCGAAAGCGGTGCCGGGATCGATGTGCAGGGTCAGACGGGGCTTTCTGGCCTCGGCCTCCGGGGTCTCCCAGGAGGGAATGACCAGGATGTCATCGATCCAGAACTGGTGGAAGTACTGCTTCCAGTTGTTGATCCAGTCCAGGTCCTCGGTCTCGTCCACGGAAACGGTGCCGTCCCCGATGTCCACGCCCCAGCTGCGGACCCTTTCCAGGACTTCCTTCATCTGGCTGCAGACCTGGTCCGCCGTCTTTATTTCCTCTCCGGCCGCCACTCTTCCGTCCTCCTTTTCCTCCAGGAAAAAGCTCAGGAAGGCCTTTCCGTCGTCTGCCGGGCCTTCCGGCAGGATGTCCACGAACATCTGCTCCTTTTCCGCTGCCGTCAGCGGCACATTGTCTTCGATCTGCGCACCGTCCAGACCGATCTCCTCCATCTCACTGATCAGGATATCCTCTGCCTCCGCCGTGGTGCGGACTCTGAATCTCATCCACTTCATAATGAAAAATTTCCCTCATACATACGCCAATAATCCCGGCAGGCAGCTTTGCCGGCCGGGAAAGGCTTTTACTTCTCCCAGAATTTCTTCCGTTTGGTTTCTTTGGCCGGCTCATCGCCGTCCGTTCTGCCCGCATTGTGCAGGCTGTCGCCGGACGCTTCGTCGAACTGGCGCAGAAGCTCTTTTGCCTCCCTGCTCAGTCTGGTGGGCACGTCCACCACCCAGGTAATATAGTGGTCGCCGCGGATATTCTTATTGCGCAGGGACGGAACGCCCTTGCCCTTGAGGCGCAGCCTTGTATCGGTCTGCGTGCCGGGCCTTACCTCGCAGACCACCTTGCCGTCCACCGTATCCACTGCAACGGATCCGCCCAGAGCCGCAATGGCAAAGGAGATCCGGACGGTGGAAAAGATGTTGGTATCCTGTCTGACAAAGGAGGGATGGTCCTGGACCATGACTTCCACCAGCAGATCGCCTCTGGGGCCTCCGTTCACGCCGGGCTCGCCCTTTTCGCGGATCCGGATGGACTGTC
>CAMOGQ010000181.1 GCA_946614165.1 uncultured Lachnospiraceae bacterium | reverse complement strand
AAGGGCATTGGAACGGAGCTGCTTCGCAGGATGCTGGTCCTGCTCAGGGATAAGGGATACCGGCAGGTCTCCCTGGCCGTGCAGAAGGCCAACTACGCGGTGAAGATGTATAAGAAGGCCGGATTTCAGACAGTGGATGAGAACGATCAGGAGTATATCATGGTCTGCAGATTGCAGGAACCGGTTCCTGAAGTCCCGCGGGAGGAGGAAGAAACATGTACCTGAAGAGCAGGCAGCTGAGCGAAAGAATCAAAGCTGTCACTGAAGAAGCAGATCGTGTGACAGACCATGTCTGTGCTTTCGAAGAATTCATAGCTCTTCCTTTCTTCGGGCAGATCATCCTCCGCTTTAATCTGAATAAAGATGAATTTACGGCCAAAGAGGTCTGGCGCTTCGAAAGCATCCTCAGGATGGCCGCAGGGGAAGAATTCCTGACGGATTTCATGGGCTCCGTGTACAGAAAGGCGGGGCTGGACTTTTCTCTGCTGGAGATACGTCTCAGAGAACTGGACCGTCAGCTGAGGGATGAAAGTGTGCCCTCTTCCCTGCACGCCGAAGGGATCCGGTCCGACGGAGCCTTTCTGCTGAGCGCCGCAGGCCTTGATTCGGAACTTCCCGTATGGGAGATCCAGCCGGAAGGAGACGGCTTTTATCTTCTGGTGCTGGGAAAGGAGCCGAAGCAGATCAAAGCGGTGGAGGAGCCATTCAGAATATCGGTGTCGGAAGTGGAAGAGAGGGCTTGCACAGGTCTGATCAAAGCCGCGCTTTACGCCGGAAGGAACAATGTTTCACTACTTTGGCTGCTGAAAGACGGGACTGCATGGAAATAAGCGTATGTGAATAAAAGCCGGTCCGGACCGGGAAAAACAAAGAAACTGAAAAATACAGAATGAGCGGAAAATGTATAAGTCAGTAACGTGACAAAGAAAGGAGAAGAAAAAGATGGCAACAGTGGAACAGCTTGTAGAACAGTATCAGACAGATCCGGCCCTTCAGAAGGAGGTCGCGGATATCCTTGCGGACGGAAAGATCACCTTCCAGGAATTCATAACCTTTGCCAGAAAGCATGACGTTGATGTTTCCATCACAGATCTGCCTAAATACAGTGCCATGGCAAAGGAACTGGGCTTTATCAAATGAAACGGAGAGTATATATCATTATTTTCGGAATACTGATTCTTATTCTGGCCGGCGCATCCGTTCTGCTGAGGCTGGCAGAAAAGAACAGCCGGAAAAAAGCGCAGGAGTATATCGAGCGTCTGGTCGTATCCTATGCTTCATATGGAGAAAGAGACGAACAGGTCCTTTCAGAGCTTAAGACGCTGGATTCTGAACTGGGCGGCAAATGGTCCGATATCATGGATCTGTGGGAAGAGCCGGTAACAGTCAGTGAAACTATTCCGGAAGGGCTTCCGGAAGACGATTCCCTCTGCCTCGTGGCACTTGGCTTTCAGCTGAATCCTGACGGAACCATGAAAGATGAACTGATCGAACGACTTAAAGTCCTTTATACTGCAGCCCTCCGGTATCCCGAAGCTGTGGTCATCTGTACGGGCGGCGGGACGGCGGCAGATGACCCGGAGGCGACCGAAGCGGGAAAAATGAAGGAATGGCTGATCGACCAGGGACTGGATCCCGACAGGATCACAGCAGAGGATAAGTCGCTTACCACTGCCCAGAATGCTGTCTACAGCTTTGATATTCTGGAAGAAAAGTACCCCCGGGTAAAACAGATCGCCATCATTTCCAGCGATTATCATATCGCTACAGGAAAGCTCCTTTTCGACGCAGAGGCTGTCCTGAGAGACAGTCCCGTAAGAGTCGTCGGGAATGCTGCCTGGCATGCGCCCGGCGGATCTTTATCGGCCATGTTCCAGGCAGGCGCCCTGATCGAGCTTTCTGGAGACGTGGATACTGCCTTCGAAATCTATTACGATACCTACGATATCCACTCCCTTCCCGATCCCCATGGGAAGGGACCATAAAAGAATCAGTAAGCCGATATAATACAGGAGACAGGATTTATGGTCGGGAAATACAAGGTAATTACGCTTTGCGGAAGCACCAGGTTTAAGGATGAATTTATGGAAACCCAGAAACGCCTTACCCTGGAAGGGAATATTGTCATCAGTGTGGGCCTGTTCGGCCATGCAGGCGATAAAGAGGTATGGGAAGGCATGGAGGAGGATACCCTGACCAGGACCAAGGAGATGCTGGATGACATGCATAAGCGGAAGATCGATATGGCGGACGAGATCTATGTGATCAACGTGGGCGGCTATATAGGATCCAGTACAAGGTCGGAGATCGACTATGCTCTTGCCCACGGAAAGGGCGTAAGATACCTTGTAAGCGGAGAGGAAGCCGGAAAATCATGAGTTATGCCATTACAGAAGATATCATCCGGACAGAGAACTTTTCATGCTCTTATATAGCTTTCGGTAAGGGAAATAAACCCATGGTCCTGATCCCGGGCCTTTCCATGAAATCCCTGAAGACCTCCGCCAGGTCACTGGCAGCTTCCAACAGAGTCTTTACGGATAGATACAGGGTCTATGTCTTTGACAGCAGAGATAAGCTGCCGCCGGGCTTTACGGTGGAAGATATGGCTGGGGACCTGGCCCTTTGCATGAAAGCTTTGGGCCTGTCCGGAGCGGATATCCTGGGGATCTCCCAGGGAGGCATGATCGCCCAGTACCTTGCTCTCAGTCATCCGGAGCTTGTCAGAAAGCTGGTCCTGGCCGTGACCCTGGGAAAAATCAACGAGACGCTTTCATCTCTCTGCGACCGCTGGACTGATTTTATACGGGGAGAAAACTATGAAGCACTTTCGGAGGATGTCCTTTCCTCCATGTATACGGAAAAATTCCGGGAAAGGTTCGGATGGCTGATTTCGGCAGAAAGCATCCGGGATACCCTGACAGATCCGGAGCGCTTTATTATCCAGACAAGAGCCTGTCTGTCCTGCGATGTCCTGGACCGTCTTGACCGGATCAAGTGTCCTGTCTTTGTTATAGGAAGCCGCAGGGACAGGGTGGTGACAGGAGAGGCATCCCTTATTCTTTCCGAAAAACTGGGCTGCCCGTTGTATATGTACAAAGAATGCGGCCATGCCGTCTATGAAGAAAAGGCCAGGGATTTCACCAGGAGAGTCCTATCGTTTTTTGAGGAATAACCATCCTCTTCGGTCTCAGAATCGTGTAAAAAAAGAAACTTTAAACCTGAAAAAAGAAAGGAGACAGCCATGTTCAGATTTGCGGAATTAACACATGACGAAGGAAAGGAAACCTACAGATATATGTCTGCTGCCGCATCACAGACGATTATTGACGCCATCGAGGACATGATCAGTCCTCTGGAGCGTCTTGAAACATTCAGCGATATCATCTTTGGTGGTGAAGATTGGGAAGAATACTTTTTCAGCGGGATCAGTCAGTATATTCCATTCAGCTGCGTACGGACAGAAATCATAAACCTTGCAGAACAGGGCGGCTGGTACGGCACGGATCCGGACAGTGCGGACGCTATGATCGGCATGGAGATGATGCTCAGGAAATTCACAAGGATGAAGGAGAAAATGGCCGATCCTGATCAGTTCTACACATTTGATCTCTTTGAAGAGTATCTGTTCGCCAATATGATCGACGTGAACTTTACCGGAGAGATGATCGACGATGACGAACCCTTTGAGCTTCCGGACGAGCTGCAGAAAAAGATTGACGACATGGCAGCAAGGATCGACCAGGAATATGGTGATTATATAGATGATCCCCGGGCCATAGCAGAAAGCCTCTATCTTATTGAAAACATGGGAATGGGTGAAGATGATCTTTTCTTCTGGGACGATGATTTTTCCATCTTTTTCCAGAATACATTTATAGAAGGAATCCGTATGATGATCGGCGGCATGGGCTCAGTGCTGGGATACGGCTATGACAGCGTCTGCGAGATCTTTACGGACGCCGGCTTTACAGTCCCTCTTATGCTGACCGGGACGGAAGCGGCCTTTACGATCAGAGAGGATCTGACAAGAGAGAAGATGAAACAGGTGCCGGAGTTCTTAATGGAAAAAGCCCAGAGTACCGAAAAGTCTGAGTGGAAAAAAATGTTTCCGGACCTGGATGAGGATGAGGAACTGCCCTTCTCCTGATGTGTTCAGTACAGGAGGAAAGATCTGAAACTGCGGCATGCGGATGGAACATGCTTCCATCTGCACGGCCGAAAGACCGGCAGTGGGCAGAGGAGGAGATCATGTACGCGGATTATCACGTTCACACAGAGTTTTCGGATGACTCCCGGGAACCTATGGAAAAGCAGATCGAAAGAGCCATCCAGCTGGGCCTTGAAGAGATCTGCTTTACGGACCATGTAGATTACGGGATCAAGAAGGACTGGGAAGAAGGAAATATCGAGTGGCGGGGCGGTGACGGGGTCAATTACGACGACAGTCAGAAGGACCCTTTGGCCAATGTGGACTATCCTGCCTATTTCGAAAAGCTTGGCCGGATGAAGGAGACATACGGAGACCGGATCCGGATCAGGCAGGGACTGGAATTCGGCGTTCAGACCATAACGATCCCCCGCTACGAGAAGCTGTGGGAGAAATATGGGAGAAAGCTGGATTTTGCCCTCCTGTCCATGCATCAGATCCAAAATAAAGAGTTATGGAACCAGGATTTCCAGCAGGGAAGGAGCCAGAAGGAGTACAACGAGGCCTATTATGAGGAGATCCTCCGGGTCATCCGGAAGTTCAAAAACTACAGCGTCCTGGCTCACCTTGATCTGATCGTCCGATATGACAGAGAAGGCGTTTATCCTTTCAGCAGGGTAAAGGATATCGTAGCCCAGATCCTGCAGACCGCCATTGCCGACGGCAAGGGGATCGAACTCAACACCTCCTCCTGGCACTACAGCCTTGCGGATACCCAGCCGTCAAAGGAAATCCTTTGCCTCTACCGTGACCTTGGGGGACAGATTCTTACCATAGGATCAGATGCCCATACCACAAGATATCTGGGCGATCATATAAGAGAAGCCCAGCAGATCCTGAAGGAGATCGGATTTACCAGGATCTGCACATTTGACAGGATGGAGCCTGTATTTCACAGTCTGTGATTCAGGGCCGGAAAACTCCGGAATGTGACCTGCCGGTGACAAAAAAGATCCGGACCCCAAAAGATTCGGGAATAAGGGAACGCTTTCCCGCCTTAATAAGATCAGGATCAAAGAGAGGATCATCCGGGAGGTGTATGCCAGACCCTGCGGAAAGGATTTACATATAAGAATGCATGACAGTGATCCCCTTTGTCTCCCGGACAAAGGGGATTCATACTGTCAGAGGGGATGGAACTGAGGGTTGGGGTTCCGTCGTTCTCCCCCTGTGACCATGGAGACTGAAG
>CAMOGQ010000180.1 GCA_946614165.1 uncultured Lachnospiraceae bacterium | reverse complement strand
TATAGGGTTTTAGGATTTTATATAGTTAGAAACGTACCCGGGAGAAAGAGATCAATTACTATTTATCGCAATTGTAGCAGATTTTCCGATGTCTATCCACCCGGCTGACCAGGCTGTCTTTGCCGTCTGAAGGAAAAGCAATTTCTGCCAAAAAGACGAATAAATAAAAGCGGGTTTTTAATAATCAGACATGCAATAAAAGGGAGGGACACTGCGGCAAGTACACAGGATCAGATTTCAGATGTTCATGATCCATAAGTTTTGATACCGGATAATCTCATTCGCATTCAGCCCCTCAGATCTTTAAATCAGTGCTATACTGAAAAAAACAGTTTTCTGATTCTGTTAACCCGGAAGCCGGGTGCTTCCAGGAGGGAAAGCCTGAGGTATACGAATTGAAAGGCATTCGGATAATCTTAATCTCAATTATAATGCTTGTCCTGTCAGTCATCGGACTGACCTCCTGCACTAAAAAATTCGACGAGGAAGACGTTAAAAAATACATTCGGGACGAAATGCATATATCTTCGTTTAAGATACTGTCTGGTCCCAGGGACGTCAAAGGCAACGACGGCTATACAGACCAGGAGTGGACCGTATCGACAGACGACTTTGGCCTTAAGGACGATCTGATCTTCCATGTCTATAATGATTATTATTACAGCCTGGAGTGGACCTCCAACAATCTGACCGATGACCTGCTATACCAGAAGATGCTGTTTCTGCTGGAGACAGTTGACCTGCCGGAAGGCGTAAGCACCAGAGAGCCAAAGGACAGCAGCGGCAGGCCCTGGGCAGTGTCTTTTGTCTATCCTCTTACATGCAGGGCTGATTTTGAAAGAGCCGCTTCCGCCGTTGCAGATCTCCAGGCCGCCATATCCTCAGCCCCCGCCTTTCAGGATACGGAGTTTACTTTTAATCTGGAAATCGGGGTATCCGACCCTGTGACCGATGCCTGTATCGAAGGAAGACAATACTCTTTGAACTTCAGCAGCCTTTCACCACCCTCCCGGATATCCGAAAAATTATCCGCTTTGTCCGGCGACTATCTGATGGACTGCATCGAAAGCGGTCTTCTTGACCGGATGGATGAATACAGTACTGCGGAGCGCAGCGCTGTTATAAACGCAGATGCAAATAATACCGAGATCAGACGGATGGACGCTGACGAACCTGCCTACCCGGGATATGCCTACAATTATTACTACGACATTCCATACGGAACACTGTATCGGATACTGGAACAGGAAGGGTTTGAACTGACTGGAGACTGGAAAGCATTTTCCTTTACAGGTTCTGACGGACAGAACCATACTTTTGAATACGGCGATAAAAAATATGTGGTCTCCGTGGATGACATCAACACGATCACCGGCCTGAATCTGGATGACGGGGCCGCATTGGAGGAAATCCTGGTGGACCGCCGCTTGCTGGCCCTGCTGGACCAGGACGCAGATTCCTTCGCATCAGCCCTTGAGAGTCTTGAGGGCAGCTGCTTCAGGGATATAAGGGTCGAAGAAGGCGAAGTATATATCCGGGGTAAGGGCAGACAGTTTGCCAGACTAGAGAGAAAAATAACAGACAGGTTGAAGGAACTTCAGGAATCGCTCCGCGCCTATAACGGCGGATATACTTTTTCCTATGACAACATGTCCATAGTGTATAAGGGCATCCGGATCCGGCTCGGTCCGGAGGTACCCATAGAGAAAGCCCGGGAAGTCATCGATGAAGCGGCCGCTCTGACTGCTTTCTGTCAGATCCTGAATCAGGGCCGCATCTATGACTGGAGCCTAGAAGTTACATTTGCCACTTGGAAGGACGGTCAGTCGGATAAAGTGTATTCCTGCACTATTCCCCAGAACCAGATTGATTATGAAGCAGCCTACCAGGCCCTGGATAAGGCATTAAAATAAGATGAATAAAAAGAAGTGGCCGGCTGCAAAAGCAGCCGGCCGCCTTCTTTATCAGGGTCTGACTTTGTGGTCAGGCCCTTTTTTAAAAAAGGAAGGGCACTCAGATGCCCTTCCCGTACTTCTTCCTGTAAGATATGTTTGCCAAAACCATCATAGAGAGGAGTACATATGAATCGTATCACACAAATCCCTGACCTTGAAGAATCAATATGAATATATCCGATACTCAAGTCCACGGTACTCGAAAAACTCATACCCTGGAAACATAGCCATCCGTTCACATCTGCAATGCGGAAACCGCAGGCGTTAAGTCAAATTAAACAGCGCAGCATTTTCCATCCCATACTGCAGGATGGATATGAACTGGTCCTGCGGTAAAAACAGCGTTGCTTTTGCTGTACCAGTCCTGACTCCGGTTATGAATGCAATGAAGACTTCCGCTTTGCAGCTAAGGCCGGCGGATCACTAAAGCCGCTGACATTCTTATCGTCCGGGCATTCAGGAATCTTTCCGAATCAGCCTCCTCTTTAGCGTCAGAGATTAAATATATCTGTTCTCCAGTTCGCTTCTCCGTTTTCCGCATACCTTGTAAACATTTCGGCATACGCTTTCGGCAAAAAATCCTTTGCCAAAAATGTCCCGTCGCTGTCCGGTATCTCTTCCACCAGATGCCTTTGTGCATCTTCAGGCTCGGGGAAAAGAATGTTCGTGCTGCCGACTACATAAAATTGCCCGTATAGGTAATATCCATAGACAACAAACCCGTCTTTTGCCGGACCGTATATTATAGAGTCCTGCTCGATGGATTTTACCTTCCCGATCCACGGATAACCCAGTTGTGTTTCAACGCCGGAAAAAGCCTTGTGCAGATGTTCGATCGGAACGTTCATTCCGGGCACAGCCTGCATTTCAGGAGTCACTTCATTAAAGGTTTTGCTGCTTCCGCCCATTCTCCACAGGCATATGCTTTCTATCAAAAGCATTATCCCGGCGATAACAGATGATTCGCTGAAATGCTTCAATATTATGAATACAAACCCGAAAAGAATTATGAGAGCAGCAGCCATCCTGAGCTTTAAAGCTGTCTTCTTCGAACTCGCCGGCCCATCAAACGAAAGGCCCAGACGAAAGAAACCGATACAAAACAGGAAGGCGGAAAATCCTAGGATCAGATAAAAGAAAATATTAATCGTCTGTGGCATCATGAACAGAATTCCATAAGATGCAATAAGACATATAACATCAAAAATCTGTTCTGTGTTTACCGGAGTTTTCTTTTCTCCTTTTCCGCTCATGTATCCGCCCTCCTTTAAGCACTATGATGCATCCATATCTGTTTCGAAAGAAGTCTTTACCTCGCAGCCTTTACCCCGAACAGTAACATAAACGCCGATATTACAAGGCCCGCTCCCGGCAGGCAGAATATCCTCGTGCCCATGCCGCCCGGCTCCGGAAGGTATCAGTTTTTTCAGTATTTCCTTTTCGGGATCACTCTTCCTCCGGATAGACCAGTCCCCACTGCTTCCTGAGTTCCGTCATGATATGCATCACGTCCCTGGTATAGACAAGCTGCATTAATCCGGCATTTCCGCTTCTGACAGCATTTTCCATATCCGTAAGCTCATAATAAAGAGCATTTCCTGTCTCTCCCGCACAGATCTCTCTCCTATCTCCTGTCACGGCATCGGTGATCACCGCTCTGTCCGCACGTGGAAATTCCATGATCTCTATATAGCCCTTCTCACAGCTGATCATGGCTCTCTTGGGCTGCTTGGAATGCATGGTCAGTGCCACTGCAGCCATCTGTCCGAGGCTGTTCTGCAGAAGGACCGAGGCCTGCTCGTCCACGCCGGTAGGAGCCGGCTTCCACTGGCTGATTACCTGATCCGGTGCCTCATCCATAAAGCTGCGGACAATACTCAGGGCATAGACACCGATATCCAGCATGGCACCTCCCGCCAGAGCACGGTTAAAAAAGCGGTTTTCCATGTTGTAGTCCTTGAAACTGCCGAAATTTACAGTGATCATCTGGACCCTGCCCAGTTCTCCGCTTTTTACGACCCGCCACAGTTCCTTGTAAAGAGGCATATGCCAGATGGTCATGGCTTCCGCCAGGACCAGATTTCTGCTTTCTGCCAGAGCGATCATCTCATCCAGCTCATCGGAATTGAGGGTAATGGATTTTTCCACCAGCAGATGCTTTCCGTTTTCCAGGGCCTTTTTCATAAAGTCGTAGTGGGTATTGTGGGGGCTTGTAATATAGATGATATCCACCGCTTCATCCAGAAACATCTCGTCTATGGTATCATATACCTTGCCAATCCCGTATTTTTCTGCAAAGGCCACTCCTTTGGAATGGGTCCTGTTGGCAACAGCGTAAAGGGACTTGCCCATCTTTTGAAGACCTGCGGCCATTTCATTTGCGATCACGCCTGTGCCGAGCACGGCCCAGTTTAATTCCCTGGACATATATACTGCCTCCCAATACATCTTTTTTGTTTTATCGTATCTGCAGACGGTCAAAGTCATATATTTCAAAGCTGCCGGTATCCCGTGCCGGAATCCCCCGTCATAATTACCAGGCACTTTTCCTCATCTTTCGAATGACCTGTTGTATCTGCAGTTATTGTACTATATGATTAATGACAGAAAGAACCTGTTTTTTCATATTCCGACAGAATAAGGAGATTATTATGCGTTCAGCTATTCATCATGTTTGTATTGCGGTCCGGGATTTCGACTGGTATGTGGACTTTTTTTCCAATGTTTTTGAAATGACAGTGGAAAGGACCCGTGGGGAAAAGCCCTCCCGGATACTATGGTTTGCTCAGGGGATCCAGATCAATGAGATGTCTGAAGACCTGCATATGACGCAGCCCGCCGTCTGTGACCATATTTCCATCGGCGTAGATATGGACCCGGAGGAAGCAGCCGGGATCGCCATAGCCCATGGATGCCGCCCTGTCGACGGAAAGGGCGCCCACTGGTTTGCTCTGCCCAATGACGTCCTGATCGAATTAAAGCCTCTTCGTTAAAAACTGACTATCTGCATATTATGTAAGCACGGTATCCTGTCCTGATTCTGCCATGTCAGATTCAGGACAGGCTTTTTTTGCGTCCGGAGACCATGACAAGGTCAGGAGCCTGTTTCGGAATCTTTTTTTCATTCGAATTCTCCTGGCCTGATGCCTGGCTGGGGACAAGGGTCTCATCCTGCCGAAATGGCCAGGATCAGATCCGGAAGTATGACCTTTTTCCCATAATCATATCTTAACTGTTCTTTTTCACTGCGTCCTACCAGAGCGACTCCCGAAGCAGAGTTGTCGGATATCACCAGGATGGCAATTCCCGGCACTTCGAACAGGTCCCGCATCAGATAGAAGAAACTGGTTTCCATCTCGATCAGGTCTGTACCGAAGGATCTGATCTCATCCAGATGGGCATACTCCAGGGCAATGGAAGGGGTACAGAAGACACTGGCTTTTCGGATCTC
>CAMOGQ010000179.1 GCA_946614165.1 uncultured Lachnospiraceae bacterium | reverse complement strand
TGGGCGGCCAGCTTAAAGCAGCTGTCCCTGTCGGATACGTCACAGGGAAAAGCCTCGGCCTCCCCGCCCAATTCCTGAAGCTCCTTTACGGCCGTTTCCAGCTTGGAGACCGTGCGGCCGCACAGGATGGTGTAATAGCCCTTTTTTACCATGCGGCGGGCGGTGGCAAGGCCCATGCCGGACCCGCCCCCCGTAATGACGCATACTTTTTTTCTGACTGCTTCTTCCACTTTTTATCTCCTTCCTCAGGCTGCTTCCTGTCTCTGACGGATCATTGCTGCCGCGCCTGCGATAGCGATCAGGTAAGGTGTTTCAAAGGTATCGTGAATGCCGTAGCGCAGGCCTGTCAGAACGCCGATGGCCTGGAGCCTGTTAATATATCTGGTGCAGCGCTGTTCAAAGGTAAATCTCTTCATCTCTTCATAGTCCTGGTCAGTGAAGATGCCTTCCTGGTCCAGGAGGTCTGTATACTGAAGCATGGTATAAATGAAGTCCGTACTGATGTGGTAGTGTCCGTAGGCCTTGAGGACCTCTGCTGCGGCTTCGGGATTCGTGGCAGTATCCATTTCGGGTCCCATGCTGTCATCGTGTGCCGCGTTCAGGGTATCCCTGATCAGATCGAACTCGGCAGGGGTAGTCTCAACGCCCATGGCAGAGAGCTTTCGGGTACAGCTGTAATAATTGTGGTCTCTGAAAAGGTCTGTCAGGGCCAGGCTGTTCCGGCTCATCTTCAGGTTCGCGAAGGCCTGTTCCAGAGTCTCACGGGTAAAGCCGGTGATGCCGGCAGTCTGTAGGACGGCCAAAAGAGCGTCTGCGCTTTCAGCCTGCGCCACCTGGCTGACAAGGTTCCTGTCCCCGGCAATGTCTCTGATCTTTTCGGGAATGGACAGCTCTACAGACGGCGCTTCTGCTGCGGCAGCTGCCTTTACTTTTCCCTTCACATATCCGGCTTCCACCAGCCAGCGGGCTTCGTCTGTCAGGGTCTCCGCATAGGGACGGGTATGATAGCCCAGCTCTCTTTCGGCCTTGGAATAGTCGAAGTTGTTGTTTCGGTCCAGGTTATAGACGGCGAAGTTGGTCATCAGAGGCTTTTCGCCGGTCTTTGCCGCCTTCTTCTCCATGGAAGCGGCCAGACGGTAGGCCATGGCAATGGGTACGTAGAAAAGGGGCTGTCTGCATCCGCTGGCGTCGTGCAGCATCTTTGCCACTTCCTTCAGGGTTACTTCCTTGTTGCCCAGGATGTAGCATTCGCCCCTGCGGCCCTTGTCGGCTGCAGCGATGGTGCCGGCTGCCAGGTCTCTGACATCTGCAAGGTTGAAGCTTCCGCCCATGCCGATAGTCATTTCACCGTTCATGATCCTGATCACTGTTCCGGTGGTCTCGCTGATGGCATGGTCGCCAGGGCCCATAATACCAGTGGGATGGATCACACAGGCGTTCATCCCTTCTGCCGCTGCATCCAGGACCTTCTGAGTGGCAATGGCCTTGGACCGGCTGTACCAGCCCACCACCTTATCGTCATCATAGGGAACGAACCGGCTGACCTCTCTGATCTTCTGTCCCTTTGGAAGCTCGGGGATGGCCCCGGTAGAGGACACATAGACAAGCTTCCTGAACTCAGGATGCTTCTTTGCCGCCGCCAGGATGTTTTCCGTACCGCCCACGTTGACGGCCATGAGCTTTTCGCTGTAATCGGGATTTACGGTGACCATACTGGCGCAGTGGATGCAGATGGTCTCATACCCTTCGGGAACGGTAAAGAATCTGTCGCAGTCCCCTTCGCTGGTAAGGTCGCCTTCGCAGATCTCCACGCCTTCGGGAATATATTTGACAGCCGGGTCTCCCTTGAGGACAAAGGCCCTAACCTTTTCGCCCCTCTCTACAAGCTGGGAGCAGATATTGCTTCCGAGAAATCCTGCAGCGCCTGTCAGTAAATAAATGGTATTCTGTGTATTCATCATTCTTTCCTCCTGTTTCAAATCTCTTTTTTCCGGGCCGCCCGGATGCCCTCTTTTCTGTGGCCGGGCCCTCCTGCGGCCGGTCCCTTGCAGGACCTGTTTTTGTTTTCGACAGGCACAGAATACAAAGGGAAGATAAACGGACGGTTAACTATCCTGTTTATCTTTCGTTTATCTTTTGAGAGTAGTGTTAATATAAAGAAAGAAAACGAATGCCATTCATCGAATTTCATAAAGGAAGGACTATCTATGCTGAAAATACTTGTGGCTGAAGACGACCCCAGCACCAGCAGACTTCTCTGCACAATCTTAAGGATCAACGGATACGACCCTGTCCCGGCCCGGGACGGCATGGAGGCTCTGGAGATCATGGACCACCAGCACATCGATCTTATGATCTGCGATGTCATGATGCCCAGACTGGACGGATTTGAACTTACAAGTCAGATCAGAGAGTCCGGCAGCATGCTTCCTATTATTATGCTGACCGCCAAAGCCATGCCCGAGGACAAGCGCACCGGGTTTCTGGTGGGTACGGACGACTACATGACCAAGCCCCCGGACAGACAGGAGCTTCTCCTTCGCATCAAGGCCCTCCTCCGAAGGGCCAGGATCGTGGACGAGCACAGGATCACCCTGGGAGATCTGGTACTGGACTACGATACCCACTCTGTCCGCAGGGGCTATGATACCCAGGTCCTGCCGCCCAAGGAATTCAATCTTCTCTATAAGCTTCTGGCCTATCCCGAGCGGACCTTTACCCGTCTGGAGCTTCTGGACGAGATCTGGGGCATGGACAGTGAAAGCGACGAAAAGACCGTCAACGTCCACATCAACAGACTGCGCACCCGCTTCCAGGATGCGGAGGAATTCGAGATCCAGACTGTCCGGGGCATGGGCTACCGGGCTGTCAGAAAGGTGTGAGCATGAAAAAGATACTGGAAAGGATCCGGGATATTTTTGCCACCCTCTCTCTGACGGTCCTTCTGACCTTCAACCTCTTTTTTATCGTCTTCCTCCTGCTGGCCCTGGTGACTCTCCTGGTCTTCTTCGGGGTGGACGGAGGTTTTCTTTTCACTGACGGGCATGTAACCGTTGGCGGAGGCCTGGTCATCATCTACTCCGTCTGCATCCTGGTGGCCGTCAGCATGGTCTTTATGATCCGCATGGTCTTTATAAGGCCCATTAAAACGATCATGGCCGCCATGGACCGCCTGGCCATGGGAGAATTCGAGACAAGGATCGATTTCAGCTCGGAGAAGTATATCCCCAGAGAGATCCGGGATTTCGGAGAAAGCTTCAATAAAGCGGCCGGGGAACTGTCCGGCACAGAGCTCCTCAGGAAGGATTTCATAAGCAACTTCTCCCACGAATTCAAGACCCCCATCGTCAGCATCAACGGCTTTGCCGACCTGCTGCTGGAAGAGGGTCTCTCGGAAGAGGAACGGAAAGAATTCCTGACCGTGATCCGGGATGAGAGCAGGCGGCTGGCGGACCTCTCCGTCAACATCCTTGCTCTCAGACGTGTCGAGTCCCAGACCATCCTTCAGGACCGGGAATCTTTCCGCCTGGACGAACAGATCCGCCAGTGCCTTCTGGTGACAGAACAGAAATGGAAGGAAAAGGATCTGGATTATCAGGTAGACCTGGAGGAAGTCACTTATACCGGCAATCCTTCTCTTCTTAAAGAAGTGTGGCTGAACATCCTGGACAACGGAGCCAAATTCAGTCCCGAGGGTGAAGTGATCGGCGTGACCCTCCGCAAGAAGGGCGATGTGATCACGGCCGCCTTCACGGATCACGGCCCCGGCATGGATGAAAAAACGAAGAGCCACATCTTTGAACAGTTCTATCAGGGGGATACCTCCCACAGATCCCAGGGCAACGGACTGGGTCTTGCCATGGCCTGGAAAGTGGCCGCGCTTCACGGCGGGGAGATCCTGGTGGACTCGGTGCCAGGCAGGGGAAGCTGCTTTACTGTCATTTTAAAATGATCCGATCCATAGAAAACGGGGCTGGTCACACGTAAAGTGTGGACAGCCCCGTTCCTTCTTCATCTTTCTTTTTCTGTAACAGCAGAGCAGGCGCCATCATACTGCCTTCTCCTTATGGCAGACGCTCTCCTAAAGCGCTTCACGATGCTCTGCCAGAGCATAAAGCGGAATCCTGTGGACATTTTCAAGGCGCTTACTGCACTTGTTGCAGCACTTTTAAGGCGATAACAGTCAAGCTCACAAAACCAGCCTCTGCATGGCCAAAAAGTCCGAAGGCGCCCTTTCTGTGATTCTTCCGTACGATTGTCACCTGGTCTGCCGCAGACCCGGTCAGTATTTTACTCCCCGCTGCCGTATTCACACACTGCACAAATCCCCCTGACATATAAGTGCTTAATAAATCCATAATATTGCCATTTTAAAACCTTTTTGTTATAATATACCCATATTAAAGTTAAATATCCAAATATGGATTTAAAATGGAGGACGAGAGTATGACACTGGAAGAAATGCGGAGAAGAAAAAGAGAACTGGGATACAGCAACGAAAAACTGGCAGAACTGTCAGGCATTCCCCTGGGCACCGTCCAGAAGGTTATGAGCGGCAGTACCAAAAGCCCCAGGCAGGGAACGATGGAAGCCCTGGCCAGGGCGCTGAGCAGCTGGGAAAAGACCCCTTGTCTGTATCCGGGCCCCATGACCGATGGCTTCGCAAGAATACTGAAAGAGCCCGCGGCCGTATACGGCCCGGAAAAAAAGATATATACCATAGAAGATATTTATGCTTTGCCGGAAGGCGTCAGGGCAGAGCTGATCGACGGAGAGATCTACTACATGGCGTCGCCTACGAGAACGCATCAGAAGATCGCAGGCGCTATGCACCTGGCGGTTGCCGGGTATATCCGGTCCCACGGGGGAGAGTGTGAAGTTTATATTCCTCCGTATGGAGTATATCTGAACAGGGATGACTCGGTTTATTTAGAACCGGATCTGACAGTGATCTGTGATCCGTCGAAGTCGGAGGAAAAAGGCTGCGTAGGAGCGCCGGACTGGGTCGTAGAGGTGGTATCCCCTTCCTCAAAGAGGATGGACTATCTGATCAAGCTTTTCAAATATCGTACGGCCGGCGTCCGGGAATACTGGATCATCAATCCCGAAAAGAGGATCGTGCAGGTCTACAGCTGGAGTGATGGACACGAGTGGGCAGAAATGTATTCCTTCGAGGACGAGATTCCTTCGGGCATCTATCCGGATCTCCGGATCCGGCTGGCCGATGATGTTTAAAGCCCGCCCTGCGCCACGTTCGTAATCATCTTTTTCCTGGGTGTTTTCCATGTCCCCGTATGACAGTAAAGAAAAGAAAGATAAAGAGATAAAAGAGTAGAAAAAGCGCCTGTCTCGGCTGCAGCAGTCTCAGCGGCCGGTTCTGCGGATGTTTCGCCGGCTTCTTCTGTGGTTACGGTCTGGCAGCCGCTCAGTGCTGCGGTGCCCATGGCCAGTGCCAGAATCATGGCCAACACTTTTTTCTTCATAATATTTACC
>CAMOGQ010000178.1 GCA_946614165.1 uncultured Lachnospiraceae bacterium | reverse complement strand
TTATTTCCGCCATTTTTCAGGGCTGTTTTTGCAGGTATTTTTCAGAATATTCTGAAAACAGTCGTTTTCCACTTCTTTTTTGTGCTGTTCACAGTATATCAATATTTTTCTCAAATTGCCTGACTCTAACAATCCGGCATTCTCTCTGAATCCCGGTCTTTTTCCCTCTGTTGTCTGTACTTCAGCTCCGAAACGCTCATATAAACAGCTCCCGCCTGCCGGCTGTCGAAACTGCTCACATGCCCTCCGCGGGTTTCCGTGCAGACAGATGATCACAATCATCCCTTGTTAGGAAGCATAATACACCTGCCTTCATTTTCTATCAACTGCCAGTGTTTATGTGTCCTCTTCTTCACTTCCTTTTTCCCGTTCGCGGCGAACACATTCACAGGCAGTTTGTTTTCATAAACGACACTGACCCCTCATCCGATTTAAATACAGATCCGGAAACCCCTGAGTCCATTGAAGCCTGCGGAAAACTATTCCCTTCTGCCCGGTCGGTCAGAGCCTTACCTCTTCTTAAGCTTTAAAAACAAAGGCCCGGAAAGGAATAAAAAGCATCTCCCTGCCTTCCTTTCCTCTCCGGGCACCTTACGGCACTCCGCAGTTTTAATCGATCAGGGGAAGACCTGTCTGTTCCAGGAATTCCTCCTTCATTTTTTCCGGCACAGGGGTATCCGGAGCGTTCTTTATTCGGACGGCCCTCATGGCCGGCAGATAGGCGATCTTATCCTGGACCACGCCGTATGCGGCGCAGAGGCCTGCCGCTGTCACCGTAAGTTTTGCCTGGTTGACGCTGTCGCCGATATGGACCCTCCAGCCGGTCCGCAGGGCGATCTCCTGCAGGAGGGAGGCACACCTTTCTCCCAGTTCGGGAGAAGTGAAGGAAAGTTCCAGATAGACCCCGTTCTGATCGTTCTTTCTGCCTTTTTTGCCGGGCTTTACGGGGCTCTCCTCAAAGAACTGGTCCACCAGGGAGAAAGCAAGGTTCTGCTCTGCTCTCTCGATTCCCTGCTCCGGGAGGAACCACCTGGGATTATCTCCCTGCAAAGGAATTGCTGCAGCCTGGGGAAGAGACGCCGTTTCCTGCTCCATCCCGGGAATTTCCAGCTTCCAGCCCGTGGCCGCTTCAAAGGCCCCGGCGGCCTCCCTGTCGCCTTCTTCCTTTTTCAGAAGACTGATCTGACAGGTCTTTTTTTCGGGATAGTAGGAGATCCTGCCGCATCTGCCGCGGAAGAGTTCACTTAAGAGCATCTCTGCTCTGGCATTGTTCATGGTCCCCTTCAGTTCCAGTGTCCAGCCGAGATCAGAGGAAAGTGTGTCCGAGAGCGCGGAAATCAGCCCCGGATCCAGGGCGTCCGGAAAGTCCACCGTCAGAACGGCCTTCTTTTCTCCCGTATGATAACCGATCTTTCTGACAGGGCAGATGATCCTGCCCTCCAGAAGGGCCCGTACCTTTCCTTCCACATCCTGGATCGTGGGCTCTCCCTTTTCCTTCAGGGCCCGCAGTTCCTCTTCCTCCCTTGGCAGGAAAAGATAAAGTCTTCTGGGATGGCGGTCGAAAAAACCGCTGGAAAGAAGGTCTTCCTGAAACTTCTGAAGTTCTTCCTCCGTAAGGGCATCCTCCCTGCCGAACCAGAGATACATAAGCTGGCGGATCGTCAGTCCCCTTCCCTTATACCTGGTCCTTACAAAATCCCAGAGGCGGAGTGGGTCCTCTCCTTCTCCATCGAAGATCCGGCAGTTCATGTGATCCTGAAGATCCGAGATCTGCTGCCTTTTTCCTCGAAGAACAATGCTCACAGTTTCCCCGTCCGAGGGCTGCCAGATCTGCCGGCGGAAATCGGTGGAAAGCTGCCGGCCCAGGGCGCCGATGGCCTCCGCATTTCCGTGGACAAGGATGACTTTCCTGCCGGATACTCTCTCCACGATCCCGCACAGGTCCGACTGATCCGCATGGGCGGAAAGCCCTACCATGACGATCCTGGCATTCACGGGCACGGATGTCCCGTCCAGGGTAACCCGCCTTTCCGAACCGGCTTCCCTTTCCTTTTCACTGTCCAGCAGATTCAGGAGAAGCCTGCCCGGAGACTCCTCGTCCTGATAACCTGTGAGGATGACACAGGCGTCTTCTCTGGGAAGCAGCTTTTTGGCATACATAATGCTGGGGCCGCCCGAAAGCATGCCGGAGCTGGCCACAAATACGGCAGGACCCGGCAGCTCAGTCAGAGCATTCCGGTCTTCGCCGGTCCCCACTTCCCGGATCCATTCGGTATAGAAGGGCTCGTCTCCCTTCATGATCCTTCTGGCCAGGTTCCTTCTGAGGAAGGTGGGATTGGCCCTGTAGACCCGGTTCATATCCCGGACCATGCCGTCCACGTAGACGGGTATGGGGGGAATGGCCTTGTCCTGCATGGCTTTTTTCAGGATCAGCAGAACCTCCTGGGACCTTCCCAGGGCAAAGGCAGGGATCAGGACCTTCATTCCCTTTTCCGCGCATTCCGCCACGGCCTGGACCAGGCGGTTCTCCTCCAGGGCCCTGGAGGCGTGCAGTCTGTCCCCGTAGGTGGACTCCAGAAGGACTACATCGGGCCTGAGCCTGGGAATGCCTATGCCTTCTATGGTCTGCTGGGCAAAGCCGGATACGTCTCCCGAATAAAAGATACTGCCTTCCGGCGTCTGCAGATAAAGACAAGCCGCTCCCGCGATGTGGCCCGCGGGATAGGCGGTCAGCTTCATGTCAAGCTCGGGAAGGGCCGTCTCCTGCTGATAATGGATGGGAACGATCCTTTTGAGCATACTCTCCACGTCTTCCCGGGAGTACTGGGGGATCTCCTCTTCCTTCCTGTCCATCAGCTTCAGGGAATCGTAAAGAAGGACCCGGGTCTGGTCCATGGCCATGGAGGTCATGTAGATCCTGGCCCCGGGATAGGCCTTGCTGATGACAGGAAGGGACCCGGTATGGTCCATGTGGGCATGGCTGACCAGGATCAGGTCCACGCCCCCTCTTTCCTGGATCCCTCTCAGGTCCGGCAGCTTTTCGGCCGCCCCTCCCTGACGGATCCCGGCGTCCATAAGGATTCCCTTATCGCCCGTTCTGACATAAATGCAGCTGCCGCCCACTTCCATGGCGCCGCCCGCAAAATAAAATTCCATACAGTTTTCCTCGGTCATTCAGTAAATGAAAGTTTTGTATCACCAAATGGCAGTCACGCTTTTTTATCTTCCAGGATTTTCCGGTAGCTGCTGATCATGCCCTCCCGGATCTGGGGTGCCGCCTTTTTCCGCAGCCTGTCGTTTGAAAAGAGGCTCCCCACCAGATACATGCCCAGGATGGTCCCCTTCCTTTTCTGAGGGAAGTCATAGAGGCCCTGCTGCTTAAAGAACTTATGGTCTGCCTTCATAAAGCCCTGCATCTGGTAGATCAGGTCTCTGAAGATCTTTGATCCGCCTACCCCGTAGAAGGTCCTGGGGACCTGATAGTCTCTCTCCAGGGCGTAAAGAAGGCAACCTGCCGTATCCCGGATGGACGATTCGTCCTGCCCGATCCCTGCCAGATAATTTCCTCCCATATCGGCCCTGGCTGTCAGCAGCATGCGGAGGTTTTCTTCTCCGGAAAGATCTCCGTTTACGATATAGGCCATAGGAGACCCTGCCGTCACGGTCCGGTGTCCGTTGCAGAACTGGCGGTCATCGTACTTTTTAAAAAGGGATCCCATGGAGTGGTCCCTTACGGTAAAGGCATAAACGATGGCGTCCGCCTTCTGGATCCTCTCCCGGAGGTAAGTGTCAAAGCCGTCCCTATAAATGCACTTCCCGTCAGGGGCGCAGTTCATGCAGCCGATGCAGCCGCCGGCAAAGGAAAAGTCCCGCAGATTTTCCACCCGGACCCGCATGCCGGAAAGGCAGTCCATAAACAGAGAGATTTTCTCATTAAGTTCCCTGTCCTCCTCTTTCAGGTCCGTCACGATCACGATGTCAAAAGGGCCCTTTTTCACAGGCAGATCCGGCTTTCCTTTCATGCGCCAGCACACGTTCCGGAAAAACTCCAGAGCCTGCCGCCTGCCCTTTTCGCATAATAGATCCTCCATGTCAGCAGACAGGCCCGGCAGACAGATCATGCCGAGGTCTCTGCAGTTTTCCTCCATGAACCTATGTGCCGTCACATCATAGAAATGCTTGGAGGTGGTGATCTGGGTCATGTATTTTCCTTCGAAGGAAAGCTTATCCTCCTTCATCTTTTCGATGAGGGCATGAAGCTGGGAAGGCACCAGAAAAGTATAGACGGGATAGGAAAAGAGGATCAGGTCCGCCTCTTTCATCTTTTCCGTCAGAGGAGAAAGATCCTTTAAGAGGGCTGCCGATTTCTGACCCGCGTGCAGGACTTCAAAGTCATGCCGCGGGAAATGCTTCTGTATATACAGACAGGTATGAAGCGTAATACTGTGGTCCCCCTTGGGGCTTCCGTTGACAATCAGGATTTTCATAGCTGCTCCCTTACCTTTTTTAATCTCAGACTGTGCTTTCTGCCCTCCGGCTTTTACCTGCCGGGCGGCGTCCCCACTTCGATCAGGTGTCCGTCCGGATCGTAGAAGCGAAGGACCTTCCGTCCGGGGACGTCTTCCGTCAGAGGAGTGACATACCTTACCTCCGGATATACCTTTTCCAGCTTTTTCCTGAACTCTTCCAGGCGGGGCTCTTCAAAATAAAGCTCGCCGGCATTGTTTTCCGCCAGGATCTCTCTGCCCAGCGCCTTCCTCCAGATCTTCTCATCCTGCAGGACCAGGCCTTCCGTCAGGATCACGTTTCCTCCCATGTCCTGCAGAATCTGAAGGCCGAACAGGTCATGGTAGAAACGGCAGGACCTTTCAAGGTCCCTTACGGTGATCACTATGCTCTTAAGCTTCATCTCAGTATGCTTCTCCTTTACGATCCCGCAGGGGCAAGGGCCTCCCGCAGGTCTTCCAGACTGATCTGTTTTATTTTTTCTCCGCCTTCACGGCCTTCCCCCGAGCGGATCCAGGCTGTTTGATAGCCTGCCTCCGCTGCCGTCTCAAGGGCATAGAGGGAATCCTCAGCCACAAGGATCTCTCCTCTTTCAAGGCCCATATACTCTGCCGCCGCATCGTAAATGAGGGAAGAGTTCTTGCCTTCTCCCAGCTCCCCGGCGGTAAAGATCCTCTCTATAGATCCTGTAAGTCCGTTCCTTTCCAGCGCTCTTTCCACCAGGTCTTTCGGACTCAAGGTAGCGGCCGTGATCCGGATCCCTTTATCCTTAAGAGAGCGCAGAAGGTCTTCCGCTCCCGGCATGGCCGGAACCTCAAAGAAATAATACTCCCGCAGCAGCTCCTCCAGGCCGGAAAGAATATCGGACAGAGAGCTTTCCGGCAGATATCTTCTCTTCAGCCACCTGGCCCCTTCCTCCATGCTCATGGTCTCCAGGACCTCTTCCAGTTCCTCTCCTGCTTCTATGCCCCTGCCTTTCAGATATCTCCGGCCCAGATCCTTCCAGATCTCCAGGGAATCCAGAAGAACGCCGTCTATATCCAGGATCACTCCCTTTAT
>CAMOGQ010000177.1 GCA_946614165.1 uncultured Lachnospiraceae bacterium | reverse complement strand
TACTTGTCGGAGAAGCCGTCCTTCTTGGCCCGGATCAGCATATCGTCGGGAAGAGAGCTGCCCTTCTTGGCAATGATGGCTTCTTCCTCATCCACCAGTTCCTTCATCTGCTCGATGAAGTACTTCTTGATCTTTGTCAGGGAGTGGAGCTCGTCTACGGTAGCGCCCTTTCTGAGGGCTTCATACATAATGAACTGGCGCTCGCTGGTGGGATACATGAGCAGGCGGATCAGTTCCTTTTTGTTCATCTGGTCATAGCCCTTGACGTGGCCCAGACCGTAGCGGTCCTTTTCCAGGGACCGGATGGCCTTCTGGAAGGCTTCCTTATAAGTCTTGCCGATGGACATGACTTCGCCCACGGCTCTCATCTGGGTGCCCAGCTTATCCTGTACGCCCTTGAACTTTTCGAATGCCCAGCGGGCGAACTTGACCACCACGTAGTCTCCGTCCGGAACATACTTGTCCAGGGTGCCGTACTTGCCGCAGGGGATCTCCTTCAGGGTCAGGCCGGAAGCCAGCATGGCGGATACCAGAGCGATGGGGAAGCCGGTGGCCTTGGAGGCCAGAGCGGAGGAACGGGAGGTACGGGGGTTGATCTCGATGACGATGATACGGTCGCTGACCGGGTCGTGAGCGAACTGAACGTTGGTGCCGCCGATGACCTGGACCTTGTCCACGATCCTGTAGGCCTGCTCCTGCAGTCTGTTCATGACATCCTGGGAGATGGTCAGCATGGGAGCGGTACAGAAGGAGTCACCGGTATGGACGCCCATGGGGTCCACGTTCTCGATAAAGCATACGGTGATCATGTTGCCTTCCTTGTCGCGGACGACCTCCAGCTCCAGTTCTTCCCAGCCCATGACGGATTCTTCCACCAGGACCTGGCCCACCAGGGAAGCCTGCAGGCCTCTGGCGCAGACTGTCTTCAGTTCGTCTCTGTTATAGACAAGGCCGCCGCCTTCGCCGCCCATGGTATAGGCGGGACGCAGGACCACGGGATATCCCAGTTTGTCGGCGATGGCAAGGGCCTCGTCCACGCTGTAGGATACCTGGCTGCGGGCCATTTCGACACCGATGGAATCCATGGTCTCCTTGAACTCGATCCTGTCCTCACCGCGCTCGATGGCATCGACCTGTACGCCGATGACCTTTACGTTGTATTTGTCGAGGATGCCGGCCTTGCTGAGCTCCGCGCTCAGGTTCAGTCCGGACTGTCCGCCCAGATTGGGAAGCAGTGCGTCGGGTCTTTCCCTGGCAATGATCTTCTCCAGTCTTTCCACATTCAGGGGTTCGATATAGGTGACATCGGCCATCTCAGGGTCTGTCATAATGGTGGCAGGGTTGGAATTGACCAGAACGATCTCGTATCCCAGACTGCGCAGGGCCTTGCAGGCCTGGGTGCCGGAATAGTCGAACTCGCATGCCTGACCGATAATGATAGGACCTGAACCGATGATCATGACTTTGTGGATGTCTGTCCTCTTGGGCATTTATATTCCTCCTTATTTACTCAGAACGCATAATTATGCCGGATTTCAATCTGTCTGATTATAATATCATCCCCTCAAAAAATCCATGATAAATTTCAGTTTTGCTATCTTGCATAAATTTTACTTAATTCCCGGCCGATTCCCCCTCAATTTCAATAAGAGCGGGAAAGGATTCCTTCTTTTTTCTGCCGGTCAGAGCCTCGGCAATGCCGGTCAGGATAAGAAGAAGGATTCCGGAAAGGCTGGCGGCCCCTCCCAGCTTCAGGCAGGGCACCTCATAGGTCATTTCCACGTGGTTGTCTCCGTCGTCCAGAGGAATGCTGACAAGGGCTCCCGCAAAGGTTTCCCCGTCCCTGGGAGAACCGTTGACCGTGATCTTCCAGCCCTGGTCTGCCGGCACGGTCACAAGAAGGCTGTCGCCGTCCTGGGCCACGGCGTCCGCCGTCACTTTTCCGTTCTCAATGTTCCAGGCCCCGGGTTCTCTCTCCGAAAGGGCGGAGCACGCCTTTTCCAGAGCCTTCATGTCCAGGTAATAGAACTGGGGCTTTATGGCATCCACGGCTCTGTCCACGGGGGCCATAATGCCTGTGGCGGTGGTCTGTGCCTTTTCGATCTCCTTCTCTGTCAGGAAGGTCTCTGCCTCTTCGGGAAAGACATCCAGTTCCGTATCCTCCGAATAGATCTCGGCCTGAAAGGAGATCCGGATATGGTCTTCCTCCGAGGGGATGTAGAAGACAGTGGGAGAAAGCCACATGGAGTAGTTGGCATAGTAGGCCTCTCCTACCGTAAGCCTGGCGTGAAGGTGGACGGGGGCAGCCAGATTGCCGTAGACGGGAGCTCCCACAGGGATCCCCGACAGGTCATAGGAGACCAGAAGCGGATCCTCCCTGTCCGTTTCATATTCAATGGGTTTGAAGAGGACGGTCTCCTCGCCCAGAAGGGCACTGTAGACCCGGTTGACATATTCGAAGGAATTGCCCTCTGTCTCCTCCGCTTCCTCTTCTTCTCCCTGCCAGACCATGGCCAGGGGCAGGGCATAGGGATTCCGGTAGACCTTTCTGAGAGCTTCTTCCCCGGATTCCTCATCGGTGTAGACTTCCGTCCCGAACTCCGGCGCTTCTTCCAGGCCGGCGATGGGATAGGCGGAAATGACGTATTTCACTCCCAGCAGGGCGTCCACGGGAAGGATCGAGGTGCTGACGATGGACATGCGGTCTTCCATGTTCCTGTAGCCCATGCGGTCCAGGAAGCGGAGGGTCTCCAGATGGGAGTTGGAGGTATAGCCCACGATGGACCAGACCCCTGCCGCCATCATGTCATTGAAGGTGTTCTGGATATGATCATAGTTCTCGTCTCTGCCGCCGGTCTGGGAGATCCTGTAGATCCCTTCGTCGGCTTCCTTTACCGCTTCGGTCTGCCGCTCCAGTAAATTCATGAATTCGCGGTATTCGCCGGCATTTTTATTCCTGTAGTTGTACATCTGGACCTTGGCATTGTAGACCAGTTCGCCCGATGTAAGGACAAAGCAGAAAAGCCCCGCCAGAAGGGCCGCCCATTTTCTCTTTTCCATCCGGAGCATGACAAAAGCCCCTGCGGCGATCAGGAAAGTAAAGATCATTGTCATGTACAGCATCTTAAGCTCCGGCTTGCCGTTGGCATACTGGGCAAAACCCAGAAGCAGGGTAAAGCCGGCACCGGCCCTGGTCAGAAGGCCGGGGGCCTTTTCATCGTCTCCGGCCCGGACAAAGAAAAGGGCCGCCAGGAAGATGACGGTAAAGCTGCCCAGGAAGGCATAGCGGTACCAGTAGCTGTCCACTCTCTTGAAGAGGGAAAAGACTGAGGTAAGAGGATTCCAGAAGAAGGACAGCATCAGGAAAAGGAAAAGACCTGCTGCCAGGATCTTATGGGCTGCGGGGATCCGTTCCGTGAAGAAGAAGGATATGGCTCCCAGCAGGGCCAGGGTCCCGCAGAAAAGAACGATTCTGCCCAGATTGCTGCTGCTTCCTATCGCAAAGCCCTGAATGATGCTGATGAAGTTATTGTAGTAAAGATCCTGGAAGAGCCTGGTATCCCCCTGGCCCGTGCCCTGGCTCACAAAGAGATAGATGGTGGGCAGGAAAAAGACGCCGCTGACAAGGACGCCCAGGGCCATGGCCCAGATATACTTAAATGTCTTGAGGATCATCTTTCCCAGGCTGATCTCTCCCTCCGTCAGAAGGAGCAGCGCCTCAAAGGCGAACCAGAAGATGGAAAAAATGCAGATCATGCCTGCACAGTACCAGTTGAACAGAATGGTAAGGCCGGCGGGAACTGTCAGGGAAGCGGTCTTTCCTCCCTTCAGGATCTTCCAGATCCCCAGCATGATGAGGGGCATCATGTAGAGGCCGTCCAGCCACATGATGTTGCTGCTCTGCATGAAACTGTAGTTCATCCAGGCATAGGACAGGGTCAGGATGGCGGTCAGGATCTTCTTCAGCCTTTCCCCGAACCTGGTCTGCAGATACCAGGACATGGTAAAGGCGGAGATCGCCAGCTTGACGGCTACCGCAATGTCAAAATATTCCTGCAGATGATCCTTGTCGAAAAAGAAAAGGAGAAGGTTCACCGGCGATGCCAGATAGTAGGCAAAGAGAGTGAAGTTGCTCTGGCCCAGATGGGTGGACATGCTGTAGAAGATACTGTTCTTTCCCGCGGCGCAGTCCTTCAGATAGGCGAAGAAATCCAGGTACTGGATGGCCGCATCCATGGAAGCCAGGCTGGACGTACCGAAGGGGGCATAGTGAAAGAGCCTGAACATGGCAATGGTGCCGGCAAGGGCAGTAAAGAACATCAGCGTGGAAAAAAAGAATTTTCTTACGGCGGAAAGGCCGGGATGATTCTGTGAATTCATTTAAATACCTCGGGAGTAAGGACCTTTTCTGCGGCAGGATGTCGCCTCGGTTATTCCAGATTGGAAATGGCGACCACGATGCACTCTCCCTGGTCCCAGATCTCATAGGGGTGCATGGTCCTTTCCTTGACCTGCAGCCAGATTTCATGCTTGTGTTCTTCGTCGATATCGGACCAGTAATCCACATCGTAGCCGAAATAGGAAAAATACTCGTCCATCAGCTGGGCCTCGAACTGGGAATGATACCAGTCGATGGTGTCGCAGACATTGGTCTCCAGGAACTTGACGTTGGAAGTTTCGGATCCGGGCAGGACTTTTGCCCGCAGCTTATAGTAAAGCCGGCCGTTCCAGCTGGAATCGTCCGCTATGATCTGGTCCCGGATCTGATTGCCGACCCAGCTGTCGCCGAAGATCAGGACTTTGCGGCCGGGATATTCGGTCACCAGACGGTAGCCGATCTGCTGCAGGAGATCCGCTTCGTTTTCGGATCTCTGGTTGTTGAGGGCCAGGATCTTGTGCATGCAGGCGCTCTGCCTCCAGCAGAACCAGACCATAAAGATCACGGCGACCCTGGCCAGGGTCTGCTTCTTCATGTTCAGGATCCACTCCAGCAGGAGATAAATGACAAATCCCACGAAGGGAACAAAGTTTACGGCCGTCCTGTAATACATGGTCATTCCCTGCAGAAGCATGAGGGAAAAGAGGGAGATGCCGGAAAACAGGCCAAGGATCAGAGGCAGGATCTTTTTCCTGCGGATGGCCAGAACCAGGGCTATGACCGCAAAAATGAGGCAGCAGACCACAAAAGTCCCGATGGGGAAGTAGACCAGGCCCCTGACTATGTATTTTTCGAACATTTCCCGGAGCATTCTGATCAGTTCCTTTCTGCTCAGGGGCCACTTGATGGCGGTGGCGCCGCGGTAGGTCCGTTCCAGGGACATGGCGGTCATTATGATCTTGCCGCTGATAAAACGCAGAACGACGGAAACAGCCAGGGGAGAAGCAAAGGACAGTCCCTCTGCCAGCCAGGCTGTCCTGCTCTTCTCTTCTCCCTTCCATACGCAGTAGCGGTAGAAAAGGATCAGAAGGACCGAAGTGACATAGACGCAGGCCTGGGATTCGGCCGAGCAGATCACGAAGGTCAGGATCAGTGAGGAAATTGCAAGAGATCTGAGTGTGGGCTTTTTCTGCACCAGCTGGTAAAGAATGGCCGTGCCCACCAGAAGAAAGTCTC
>CAMOGQ010000176.1 GCA_946614165.1 uncultured Lachnospiraceae bacterium | reverse complement strand
CGGACGGGGCACAGGTTCTGGGCCGGGATGACTTTGCTGCGGTATTCTTCCAGGAGGATCTCCCGGAAGTCCTTCAGATATCTGGGGCTGAAGTCCTCTCTGGCGCTGATCAGTTCCACATGGATCTTACTGTCCATGCCCCGCACAGGAACGGCCATGACCCGGCTTTCGCCTTCCTGATGCATGGCTTCGGTAAAGTCCTTCTGTATCATGTAGCTTTCAGGACAGAAAAAGGCGGTATGACTCTCTCTGCACAGGGAGAGCTGGGTCATGTAGTCCACCACTTCGCACAGGTAATGGGGCTGCACGTGTTCTCTGATGAAAAAGGTATTCAGATGGTCCATGACGGCGCAGCCGAAGGAGGTGCAGGTCATGGGAAGAAGAGGGACCTGGGAAGGCTCGATCCAGTCCTGGTCATCTGTCCATCCCGGCAGATGTTCCTCCAGATATCTGTGCGTTGCCAGGAGGTAGATGGTCTCTTCAAAGATGGTCTCTCTTTCCATGTCTTCACTGGGAAGAGTATCGTGGCCGATCATGAGATCGATCTGGCCGTGGGAGAGCATTTCCACAAAGTCGTTGGTGTGGCCGTTGACCAGGGAAACGGTGACATTGGGATACATGGCATGGAAGCGGGGAAAGACCGCCGGGAAAAGGATGCGGGCCCTGTCCGCATGAACGCCCAGGGTAAGCTTTCCGTGGACCAGATTAGAGTTGTCGGCGATGGACTGCCGGGTCCGCTGTTCGATCTTCTGAATCCTCCGAAGGGATGCGTAAAGGATGCGGCCGGCCGCGGTGAGCCGAAGCCGGGGACTGCGTATAAAGAGGAAAGCGCCAAGATCTTCCTCCAGCTTTCGTATATGGCCGCTCACGGCCTGCTGGGAAACAAAGTGCTTTTCCGCCGCTCTGGTAAAATTCATTTCCTCCACTACATAAAGGAACATCTCTTCACTGGTGGTCATGGCCTTTTTCTCCTTCTTCCTGTACAGGGATTCATCATTCTATCACAAGTATTTGCTTGTTATTATATCATTATATACATGTTTTACGTTGTTATCATCCTCCTTTATAGTAAAGTCAGAACAAAGAACGCATCGGAAAAAGATGCCGGAGTAAGGAATGACAAGGAGGGTCATCATGGAAAGAGAAGTTGAAAAGATCAAAAATGCTGCAATGTTCGATCTTATGGGAGCGACAGCCCTCATCACCGGCGGAGCCAGTGGCCTGGGCAAGGCCACAGCTAAGAGAATGCTCCGGTCCAACGCCAACGTCGTCATCGCGGATTACAGCGACGCCGGCGCGGAAGTGGCCAGAGAACTGAATGAAAGATTCGATATGGAATGCCGTTTCATCAAAACAGATGTAAGTAAGGAAGAAGATGTCAAGGCAGCCGTGGAATATGCCGTGAAGGAATTCGGAGAACTTAACATCCTGGTCTGCAGCGCAGGTATCGGCGGAGCCAACAATGCCATCGCAGACGAGACGCTTGCCAACTGGGAAAAGGTCAATGCCGTCGACTATACAGGCGTTATGCTGGCCAACAAGTACGCCATCATGCAGTTCCGCAAACAGGGACACGGCGGCGTGGTCTGCAACCTGGCTTCCATGTTCGGCCTGGTGGCTGTCCCCACCAACGTAGCCTACAGCGCCGCCAAGGGCGGCGTCGTCAACCTGACCAAGTCCGCAGGCACCATGTATGCTTCCGAGCGGATCCGTGTCAACTGTGTCTGCCCCGGCGTTATCAATACTCCCCTGGTTCCCGAAGACCAGAAGCAGGCCTACAGAAATCTGCATCCCATGCACAGGATCGGCGAGGATTTCGAAATCGCCTCCATCATCACCTTCCTCTGCTGTGAGAACTCCCGCTTCATCACAGGCGCGGCTATCCCTGTAGACGGAGGATACACAAGCGTCTGAGCTGCCCATAGCTGCTGACTGCCATAAACACTGAAAGAGGACAGACGGGCCCCGGCCCGGCCTGTCCTTTTTCCTTTGGCGCGGCCGCAATGCTGACTTTCTTTCGCCGGACTTCAGCGCCGAGAAGCTGCCGGAAAGGCATAAAGCACGGTCAGTCAGATAATCAGCCCTGCCAATATATGTTTTCCTATTCAGAAAAACATGATAAGATGCAGCATGATACATTATCATGCGTTTTGGGAGGAACAGAGCTTACATGAAAGATCCCGGAAAGAAAAGGGGCTTATTCAATAAAATCGTTAATATGAGACGCAGAATAGAGGACCTCAGGCTCAGGATCAGTCTGAACAGAAGGACCTTTGTTATATACAGCATCCTGCGCGGTCTGGTCCTGCTGACCCTTGTCCGAATGATCATGACCCGCAGCTATGAAGGCGCTGCCATCTGTATTCTGTCGCTGGTCCTGTTTCTGGTGCCGGCGGCATTTGAAGAGTATTTCAGGATAAAGATCCCGCCCCTCTTTGAAGGAACCATTTATGTCTTCATATATGCCGCGGAGATCATGGGGGAGATCAACCACTATTACGTGCTGATCCCCGGCTGGGATACCATCCTGCATACCCTGAACGGATTTCTCTGCGCGGCCCTGGGCTTTTCCATGGTCTATCTCATGAACCGCAACTCCAAAAATATCAACCTGTCTCCTTTTTATCTGACCCTGGTGGCCTTCTGTTTTTCCATGACGGTGGGTGTTATATGGGAATTCATAGAGTTTGGCGCCGACTATTTTCTGATGGTGGATATGCAGAAGGACTTTGTGATCGGGCGCCTGAGCTCCGCTTCTCTGGACCCGGCAGGCCTGGGCCGTCCCTTTGTGATCAGGAACATAGCGGAGACCGTCATCAGGACTGCCTCCGGAGAGACCTATACCATTGCGGGAGGATATCTGGATATCGGTATCCTGGATACCATGAAGGACCTTCTGGTCAATTTCGTGGGAGCTCTGATCTTCAGCGTCATAGGATATACGGCGCTGAAAAGCGACCGTTATACGGCAATCACGGACAAGCTGATCTGGCGTCCCATCTCCCGGCAGGAACAGAAGAAAGAAGAGGAAGAAATCCTCAAAAGAAAGGCTCTGCTGCGAGTCAGAAGAAAAACGAAAGATGATAAAAAAGAAAATGGAGATTAAGCCGAAGAGGAACGGTCAGAACGCATCAAAGCCGAAAGCATTTATGACAGCCTTGCACGCAGCACACTCTGAGCCGGCAGTTTCCCGGATGGGATGACTGCCGGCCGTTTTTATTCATGGTACAATTCCCCACTGGGCAGTCGAATCTGCCCGTCGACCGTCGGGAGCAGCCGCGGTCAGGGCGGCAGAAAAGGAGAAAAAATGAGACAGGACCAGTTTGAAAAACTTATCAAGGCTTCGGAAGAAGGCAGTTATATGAGCATAGGCATAAGCGCTGACGGCAGTCCATTCGGAGGCTGCTTTGTTCCATGGGAATGAACAGTCTCTGCCATGAACATGCAGCTGCCGCTGGTGATGATTACGCCGGAGGATCTTAATAATCAGAAAATTTATGGAAGAGAAAGTCTTCCTGGACAGATTATTCCAGTAAGATCTGCCGCAGAAAAAAGCCGGCACCGGAACCTGCCCCCTTTCGGGGGCGGCCCGGTGCCATGCACATTTCAGGAGGTTTACCGGATCGGAGGAAGCGGGTTATTTCAGGGCATAGCTGGTGGCGGTATAGACAGACATACCCGCATTCTTACTGTTCAGGTCAGCCCAGGTATAGGTATTCTTGGAAACCGTATTTCTGCCGTCCAGATTTGCTTCGACGAAAGTAACGCCGGTGGATGTTACGGAGTAGACGATGGCGGAGTGGGAACCGGTATGTCTGCGTCTGATCTGGACGAAGTCACCGGGACGGGCATTGGAAAAGAGGTTCTTTGCGGCGGCTGCCGTAAGGCTGCCACTGGAAGCCACAAGCTTCATGCCGGAGGTGGAATTCAGCTTGTAGTTATTGGGCTTACTCTGTGTGGAACCGGGAGTGATCTTAAAGCAGAGATAGAACACGTTCTTGGCATAACCCTTGCACTGTTCGCTCGAACGGTAGCCCGTAAACCTGGCACCCTGCTTCATGACGGTACTGCTGTTGTAGGTGAGCTGACCCTTCAGGATCTGGTCCAGACGGCCGGTTACACCGCTGCCGGTACCGGGCTGGGAAGGTGCATTGTTTGTGCCCTTCATGGCATTCAGGTCAGAATTGGTGACCCAGGCGTACTTGTAGCCTCCGCTTACAGGATACTTCACCTGTGTATAGCCGTTTCTGCTGCCAAAAACCACCACCTTGTCTCCGACATAAACGGAACCGTATTTTGCCCCGCCGGGTCTTCTGTAGGCATTTACTCTCGCCTTTGAAGTGATGCTGGAGCCGCCTGTCGCGGTCAGGATCGCTGAGGTGTAAATGAAGCCGGTCTTGGTTCCCCTGCTGACGGGATAGGTGACCTTTGTGTAGCGGCTGGTCACATTCAGAACCGTGATCTCATCGGAATCGTAGATCCAGCCGTAACCGTTTGTCAGGCCGGTATTGCTGTATACCCTGGTATTGCCCGTATTGATGGTATAGCACTTACGGGTCGATGCGGCAAAAACAGGCATGGTTGATGTGATGCAGAGGATCATTGTCAGGAGGCATGTTACAAAAATGCTTGAGAGTCTCTTCTTACTCATAAAGAATTTTCCTTTCGATCGTTATAATGTTAAGCCAAAAATGGCAGTTGTATGAGACGGATCCTTCCGAATACGATCCGGGCCTGGTCATCGTTTCGGAAGTGCTTTGTTCAAATATGTGCGGCAGGATGAATCCGGTCAGTCCAAAGGCATCACTCTCCTTTCCTTCAGCAGGCTGCTTTCAGCGGGCTGTTTGCTTTGACAATTTAATATTAACAGAGTGAAAATACTGTAAATCAGGGGGGATACTGCAGAGCATCCCATCCTGCTTTCCGGCTCTGGCCTGAGATCAGGAAGCGGGAAAGACAAAAATGGCCCGTCAGTTCTTTCTGCAGTCCTCGCTTTTACTCTGGCAGAAACCGGGGCTGCGCTGTATTGATGAAAATATACGGATACAGATGCCGGGAAGGAAAGCCGGCGAAGAGAACGACAGCAAACTGAGCTGTACAGGGGGAACAGGGGCATGATCTGCCTGATTACGGCAGTGAGCCTATATAAACCTGTGTCTTTTCCGGATGAAATACAACTGTCCGAAACGGGCCTGTGAAGGAGTCGGAAAGATCCGCTATGAAACGGGTAAGAAAGAGCATATAAAGGGATATTTTACCGGCCATGCTCTGTTACCTTCCTCTCTGTGGGAACAATGCCCCCTTCCACAGGAAAGGAACAGGATATGATATACTGAAAAAGAAATCTGGATATTGGTCCGCCTGTACGGGCTGCCGTGAGATGTATAAAGTCGGATATTACGAGGAGAAAGAAAGCATGGATTTTCTGATAACGACACTCAGTCTGATTAGACCAGTAAATTTTCGGGAGGGGTTCTACTGTCATCCGCAGCGGATTCGTGATGAGGACGGACGAATCCGCTACCAGATGAGAGACCAGAAGGATCTGAAGGGATATTTTACCAATGAAGCGCCGGCAAAGTATTTATCTTGAATTCCCGGGTATGATTTCGAACTACATTGACGTATTTCATGATAAA
>CAMOGQ010000175.1 GCA_946614165.1 uncultured Lachnospiraceae bacterium | reverse complement strand
AAGTCAAACGTTGTTCAATTCTATATGTGTGTCAAATATAATGGAAGTTCACATTAAAAGGAACATAGGTTTATGAGAAAGATATATAAAAGCTTGACACAGTGATACAATCCGTTGTATTCTCAAATAGGTACATAAATGTACCTAACACACATTTAGGAGGCACAACATGCACGATTACCTGATAGATTACCCACCTGTTATGAGCGTAGATGATGTTGCAGAGATTTTGGGAGTCACCCCCAGGACGGTCCGCGAATTGATTAAGCAAGGCGCGATATCATGTATCAAAGTAGGGCGCCTGATCAGGATACCTAAAGACAGGCTTGTCAATTATCTGGAATCTGACAACCACTAAAGGAGGTATGGATTATGAAAGATACGACAGCAACAGCAATCACTTTAGAATTATTGCTCCTCAACGATCTGCTCCGCGCAAACGTCATAACCAAAGACATATACGAGAAGGCAGCGCAGAAGATACGCGGCTGGATGGTATCACAGACTGCTGAGGCCATGACGAAGATTACTGCATAAGAACCACTAAGGAAGCATCAACAAATTATGAAAACTGCTGCGATATATCACTTCGCGTCCAATTCTGAAATAAGACAGGTCATCCATATCGGGCAGCTGCGTAAGCTGGAAGATTACGCAGTTGCTTTAGGTTTTGACAGGACAGATGTGTTTCTGGACCTCCTGGACAAAAGGCTCCTGCGAAGGGACCGTTCCGAATTTGACAGGTTCTTGTCCTGCGCAGGGAAGTATGATGCCTTGTTCACCAAGGATTTTTACCATATTTCCAAAACCACGCAGGAATGTTTCCGTACCTTATTAGATCTCCAGAACAGAGGTATACGGACCTATACCATAGAAAACGGAGCCTTTTGTACCAGTGATCCACTGCTGGAGGAGCCGTTAAGAGTAGCAGCATATACCTGTTACCTGGGGCCGCACAAGGAAAAGAGGCAGATCCTGCAGGTTAAGAACGATATCCTTCCTCTGTTTGTTGCCCAAAAGACTAGGTGGACTCTCGTTGATCAGTATTTTGACGAGAGTCAGTTTCAGAAAGACGTAGAGCAGAGCCAGCTAAGGTCTTTGATCAGTAATAGAGAGAAGTATGACCTTCTGCTGGTGCACAGCTTTGGTGACATACACAGACGGACAGCAAAGTTCTGCAAGATCCGAGACCAGCTTCGAATGGACATATATGCGCTGCGGGAGGGGCTTTGGAAATACTCCGAGGAGATACAGAAATGAGCTATGCCGAGAAGATCCGGGAAAAACTGAATCCAGACTGTATGGAGGAAGTAAGGGCGGTCATTTATGCCAGGGTTTCAACAGATAATGATAACCAGAAAGAGTCCTGTGCGAATCAGATCGCTCTTGCTGAAGAATATATTTCGAGACATCAGAATGTCAGCCTGGTGGGGATATATGTTGATGACGGCATTTCCGGGAAGAACGACTTTAATAGGCCTCAATACAACGCAATGCTCCAGATGATCGCCGAAGGGCAAGTCGATCTTGTCATCACCAAAGCTCTGTCACGCCTTAATAGAGACCAGATTAATTCACTGACCCTTAACAGCCTGCTGGTGGAGCACGAAGCCACGATCCTGACGATAGAAGATTGTCAGATACATGACTTTGAGGCTCCGAATGCGGATTTAATCCATGGTATCAAATATGTACTGGACGCTCAGTACGTTAAGCAGCAGAGTCTTAACGGCCGGAAGACCCACGAACTCCGATGTCTGAACAAACAGCTCGGAGCCAAAGACGTGTCATACGGCTACACCTGGGATAAAGACAGTAAAAGCATCTCAATAAATGATGAGCAGGCGGAAGTGGTCCGCTGGATTTTTGAAGAATATGTGTACAGGAACGGGACACCGGCATCCATCCAGAGGGCGCTTAATCAGAAGGGCATATCAATATGCGGACGATCTGTTACCAACATATTACAGGACGAAAGATATATCGGCCGTTTTTACATAAATAAAAGAACGACCAAGCTCGGTACAGGGCAGAAGAAATCCAAACGCATAAAGCTCCCAAAAGAGCAGTGGATACTTGTCAATAGACCAGATCTGCAGATCCTGGATCCGGATCTTTTCCAGATGGCGCAGAGGGTCCATGAAACAAAGATCGCCGTATACGATAAACCCAATAAACTATCAACACAGTCACGTTTTGCAGGAGTCCACATCTTTTCCGGGAAGGTCTTTTGCCCTGTATGCGGGAAATCCTACCAGTTTGGCTATGCTGACCGGTATAAAAAGATTCCTATTTACAGGATCAAGAGCCATTCGGCATGCAAGAACCATAACTTTAAGATAGGCGAGGGGGACCTGGAGGAAGCAACAAGACAGGCCCTGCAGAGGATCATGGCCCAGCAGGACAATATTTACAGCTCATTGGAGCAGGTTCTCTATGAATGTGTGGAGGCATCCCAAGAGGCCGATGCAGACCTTCCAAAGCTAAAACAGCAGAAGGCAGCCAAAGAAAAAAAGATAGAGAGTCTGATCGACGCTCTTTCAGAAGGAGGCCTGACAGGCGCTGCCAGAGAACGTATCAAAAGCAGGATCAACCAGATCACCGAGGATCAGGCAAGGCTGGCAGAAGCAATCAGGAATAAGGAAGAAAGTCGGCTGGATGAATCCTTTGTGGCAGATAAGATGTCCGAGATCAAAGTGGCGATAACAGAGCTCCGGAATTTTTCTACGATCGACAGAGACAGGATCCTTAATTACATAGACAGGATAGAGATCCCGCCCAGTGGAAACATAGAGATTACGTTGACTTCCGGCCACATTATTACAAACAAGACGATCACAAACGATTTCCAGGAGAGGGCTAATGTTGGCAAGATGAGAATCCGAGACATGACGGGTCTCTGAGCACGGGCCATGCCAACAGCGCCGGAGATGCCCTGTCCCGCCTGGAGACCATGGTCCTCATGTCCAGCCTGGATTTGCCGGCAGCGGCGGTCCGGTCCCAGATCGCCTCGGCCATCGATATCATCGTCCATCTCGGAAGATTAAGGGACAGGTCCCGGAAGCTTCTGGAGATCCGGGAGGTGGAAGGGATCCGGGACGGCCAGATCCGCTTAAGGAGTCTCTATGAATTTGTGGAAGAAGGAGAAAAAGAAGGAAAGATCATCGGAGCCTGGCACCGGAAGGCGCCCCTTCTGGACCGGCACAAGCTGGAAGCAGCGGGGATCCGCCTTCCCTAGGATCCGGCCCGCTCATCTCATGACGGCCCTTGGCCTGACGGGCATGACAGCCTTTCTCTTCTACAGGTCCTGGCTTGCAATGGCAGCCCTTCTGCCCCTCTGCATTCCCGTCATGAGAATAATGGAGGACAGGGCGGAAAAGAAAAGAAAGGACAGGCTGTCGGAGGAGTTCGGGGAAGCCCTTGCCGGGATCGTTACAGGCCTGCGGGCAGGGTACTCCCCGGAGAACGCCTTCCGGGCAACGGCTGAGGATATGGCATTCCGGTTCGGCAGCGGGGCGGAAATGACAAGAGAACTTGGCCTTATTACGGCAGGCCTGGACAACCGTGTTCCCCTGGCCCGGCTGCTGGAGGAATTTGCCCAGAGGTCAGGAATCCAGGAGATCCGGGACTTTGCCCAGGTATTCCAGATCGCTTCGAGAAGCGGCGGAAATATGATCCAGGTCATGGAGCAGACAGGAACTTTGCTGCAGGAGCGCCTGGAGGTGGAAAGAGAGATCCGCCTGCTTATAAGCAGCAGGCAGATGGAGCTGAGGATCATGGAGGCGGTGCCTTTTGCCATTATTCTCTACATCAGTCTGACCAACAGGGGATTTTTCGATCCCCTTTACCACAACGCAGCGGGGGCTTGTTTTATGTCCTTATGCCTGGCTCTTTACCTGGCCGCCTGCGCGCTGGGAGAAAAGATCGCCGACATCCGCCTTTAGAAGAAAAGGAAAGTGCTTATGGAAAATCTTCAGTGGGGCCTGTATCTGATCTGCCCCATCCTGTTGGGGGCCCTGATCCTGGCAGGAAAGAAATACGCAGGAGAGACAGGGGCACAGGGCAGGGGCCTGGACCTGGCGGCGGCGCTTCTTTACTGGCTTTTCCGGAAAAGAGGGCCCTTTCCGGGAGAAAGGGAGGTCTGCAGGGCCCAGATCCTTCTGGACGCTCCCATGGGAGCGGAGGAAAGGACGAGACAGTGGTACATTGGCAAGATCCGGATCCTGCTCCTTTTTTTCCTGGCGGCAGACCTGATCGGGGCTGCGGTCCACCTGAACGCGGTCACAGGCAGGGAACTCCTGGAGGACGGCACGATCGAAAGAAATACCTACGGGGGCGCCGATAAGGAAGTGGATCTGGAAGCCGGGCTGGTCACACCCGGAGAAAAGGAGGCAGAGCCCCTCGGGGATTACCATCTGAGGGTACAGGCAAGACGCTATACCGGGGAGGAAACGGAAGCCATGGCAAAGGAGATCCTGGAGAAACTGCCCGGCCTGGTCCTGGGAGACAATGAAGGGCCGGACCGGGTCTGGAAAGATCTGTATCTGCCCGGGAACCTGGAGGGGTATCCCTTCCGGATCAGCTGGAAGAGCAGTTCCTACAGACTCCTGGATACAGACGGCCGGGTCCTGTGGGAAAATCTTGCGGATCCCCTGGGAGAGGAGGTCACCCTTACGGCGGTGCTGACCTATGCGCCATGGACCTTCGAGAAGGACATCCCGGTCCGGGTCGTAAAGCCGCCGGAAACGGAGCCCCTCTCCCGCAGAGACGCCCTGGAAACGCTGCTGGAGGAAGAAGAGGCCCTCTCCGTTTCCGGAACGGAGCTGGTGCTTGCGGATACTTTTGAGGGAAAGCGCCTGGTCTGGAGAGAAAAGACCGGGGACAGGTCCGGCGCGGCCTTTCTGGCAGTGTCTCTTGCCGGGATCGCGGGCTTTTTCCTGGGTGACCGGGACCTGAAAAAGAAACTGGAGGAAAGGAACCGCCAGATGCTTCTGGACTATCCCGGTCTTGCCAGCCGTTTTGCCCTCTATCTGGGGGCCGGCATGAGCGTCAGAAATGTCTTTTTCCGTCTGGGACAGGAGTATAAGGCGGAAAAGGCAGAAGGGGCGGAAATGCGCTACGCAGGAGAGGAGATCCTTCTCATCTGCCATGAGCTGGAGAGCGGCGTTTCCGAAAAGGATGCCTATGAGCACTGGGGGAAACGATGCCGTCTGCAGCAGTACGTCAGACTCTCTTCCCTGCTGGGACAGAACCTCAAAAAGGGAAACAAGGCCCTGCTCTCTTCCCTGCAGGAGGAAGCGGTGTCGGCAGCTCAGGACCGCAGGACCACGGCAAAGAGGCTGGGAGAGGAGGCAGGCACAAAGCTGCTTCTTCCCATGGCCATGATGCTGGCTGTGACCATGCTGATCATCATTGTCCCGGCCTGCTTCGGTTTTATGTAAGAAAGGAGTTTATTTATGAAAGAACTGAAAACATTTTTCTCCCGCGAAGAGGGGATGGGAACGGTGGAGATCATCCTGATCATCGTAGTACTGGTGGGCCTCGTGGTCATCTTCCGCAAACAGCTCAATGACCTTGTGACCCGGATCTTCAGTCAGATCAATGCGGACAGCAGCTCGATCCTGGGATAGGAAGGAAGGGTATCTGACGGTCTTTATGGCCTTGGTCCTGCCTATGGTTCTGAGCCTGTACTTTGTTCTTGTGCAGGGAGCCCGCATGAACGCTTCCAGGCTGGAGGTGACCTGCGCGGCGGATGCCTCCACCGATGCAGTCATGGCCGA
>CAMOGQ010000174.1 GCA_946614165.1 uncultured Lachnospiraceae bacterium | reverse complement strand
TGCGATGGACAGGATCACGCATACCATCAGGAGGAAGGGATAGAAGAGGAAGGGGATGATCTTTACGCTGGAGATCTGGGCAAGGCCTGCCGCGATCAGGAGCTGGGCCCCGTAGGGGATAATGCCCTGGGCGATGCAGGAGCAGGTATCCAGAAGGGAGGCGGTCTCTTTTGGATCGATACCGTATTCCTCTGTGATCTGTCTGGCGATGGGGGCCGCCATGACGATGGCCACGGTGTTGTTGGCGGTGGCCACGTCCATCAGGCAGGTCAGAAGGGAGATGCCCATAAGGCCGCCCCTGAGGCCGGAAAAATGTCCTCTGATGAAGCCCAGGATGGCGGCGAAGCCGCCGTTTTCCCGGATCAGAGCTCCGATGGAGGCTACCAGGATGGTGACGATCATGGTCTCGAACATGCCAGAGCACCCGTTGCCCATGGAAGTCAGGGCGGACACATAGGTCAGAGACCCCGTAAATGCGCCGGCGAGCAGGAAAAGGAGAATGCCGACGCCGATGACCAGGAAGACGTTGATGCCGATCACGGCCAGGACCAGGACCACGAAGTAGGGCAGGGCCTGGATGATGTTGTAGTCATAGCTGCCCATGGAAACGGCCCGGCCCCGCATGGCATAGACCACCAGGATGGCCAGGGTGATGAGGGCAGCAGGAAGAGCGATCTTTATGTTGGCCCGGAACTTGTCCTTCATCTGGACGCCCTGGGTGTTGGTGGCCGCGATGGTGGTATCGGAAATGAAGGAGAGGTTGTCTCCGAACATGGCGCCGCCGACCACGGTGCCCGTGCACAGGGCCAGGTTGAAGCCGCCGTCCTTTGCCACGGCCGCGGCGATGGGGACCAGGACGGTTATGGTGCCCACGCTGGTGCCCATGGACATGGAGATCAGGCAGGCGATGAGGAAAAGGCCCGGAATGGCAAGGCCGCCGGGGAGAATGCTGAGCAGGAGTCCCGCCGTAGAAGCAGCGCCGCCGGCCTCTTTTGCTATGCCGCCGAAGGCACCGGCAATGAGGAAGATGAAGAGCATGATGGTGATGTTGTCATCCCCTATGCCCCGGGCGCAGATATGGATCTTGTCCTCAAAGGAGCGGGACGTATTCTGGACCAGGGCCACGGCCAGGGAGATGCAGAAGGCCAGGACCACGGACATGATATAGAAGCCCATCTGTCCCTCGATGGGATGAATGTACTCGAAGTAGATGCCGTTGCCCAGGTAGAGCAGCAGAAAGATGATGATGGGCAGAAGAGCTCTGCCGCTGGGTTTTTCGGAATTCATGAGTAACCTCCGCTTTGTTTTTCAGCAAAGGCTAGTATAGCACAAAATTTACTGGAAAACAGGTTCTGTAACTTTTGTTTTTGTGGTATTCTAGTACGGCCGGTCATTTTTTCGGGGCCGGCAAATACAGAAAGATTGGAAGTCAAGCGAATGGAAGAGAAAAGAAGCAGCTTTTCAGGCAAACTGGGCTATGTCCTTTCCGCGGCAGGCGCCTCGGTGGGACTGGGCAATATATGGAGATTCCCCTATCTGGCGGCCAAGTACGGAGGAGGCATTTTCCTCCTGGTCTACATCGCCCTGGCCATGACCTTCGGCTATACCATGATCATTGCGGAGACCGCCATCGGCCGCTCTACCAAAAAGAGTCCCGTCAGTGCCTTCGCCCAGTTCGGCAGCGGCCTTCTGGAAAAGGGAGGGGGATGGATCAACGCCATTATCCCCATCCTGATCTGCCCCTATTATTCCACCATAGGAGGCTGGGTTATCAAATATTTCGTGGAATACCTTAAGGGCAATACCGCGGCCCTGGCCCGGGACGGTTATTTTACATCTTTTATTACAGGCGGCTATGAGGCGGAGATCTGGTTCATCGCCTTTATCCTGACAGACCTGGTCATTATCTATCTGGGCGTGGAAAACGGCATCGAGAGAGTCTCCAGGATCATGATGCCCGTCCTTCTTGTCCTGGCCATTGTCATTGCGGGCTATTCCGTCTCCCTGCCCGGCGCTCTGAAGGGCGTGAAATATTTCCTGGTCCCCAACGTGAAAAATTTCTCCTGGATGACGGTAGTCTCCGCCATGGGGCAGATGTTTTATTCCCTGTCCATTGCCATGGGCATCCTGATCACCTTCGGCTCCTATATGAAGGACGATGTATCCATTGAAAGCGCCACGGTCCACGTGGAGATCTTCGATACCGGCATCGCCATGCTGGCAGGTCTGATGATCATCCCCGCCGTGTTCGCCTTCTCGGGAGGAGACCCGGCCGCCCTCAACGCCGGTCCTTCCCTGATGTTCATTACCATTCCCAAGGTCCTGGAATCCACAGGTCTTGCCAGACTGGGAGGAACTCTTTTCTTCCTTCTGGTCCTCTTTGCCGCTCTGACCAGTGCCATTGCCCTGACGGAAACGGCTGTGGCCACCATCGAGGACGAGCTGGGCATAAACCGCCATCTGGCCACCTTCGGCATGGGCGTTTTCACCATCCTTCTGGGCACCCTGTCCTCTCTGGGCTACGGTCCCCTGGACTTTATAAAGATCGCAGGCATGCAGTTTTTGGATTTCTCGGATTTTCTGACCAACTCCATCATGATGCCCGTAGCGGCCTTCTGCATCTGCCTTCTGGTCATCGGCCATATGGGTCTGAAGGCTGTGGAAGAGGAAGTGGAAAAGGACGGCCATCCCTTTAAGAGAAAGGGCATCTTCAGATTTATGATCCGGTATCTGAGCCCGGTCATCCTGGCCGTGATCCTTGTCAGTTCCATTGCCAGCGTGCTGGGCATCATCACTATGTAAAGACGGGGAGAGAAGGCCCTGGAGGAAAGCTGCTCCCGGCTATAAGCAGCACTTAAAAAGAGGAGTCCGCTTCGCATCAGCTTTTAAGGCCGATGCAGCGGACTCCTCTTTTTGATCTGCGGAAGGCTTTGCATGAAGGAACGAGAGAAAAAGCATGACAACTGTCATAATCCGGTTGAAATAAACTGAAGATTTTGACATGATATAAGTAGATATCTGCTGCACTGAGGGGGGAGCCGAAGTGGAAGACAATAAAAATACTGTCAGTCTGCATACAGGGACCAGGCTGATCGGAAGAACAAAAATACTGGTGATCGTCGTGGCGCTTGCAGGGGTGGTCCTGTACCTGGCGGGGCCCAGACTGGTGGAGCGCCTGATGAACAGAAGGTCGCCCCTTCTGACCGGAGCCCCCAGATACTGGGGCATGCTGATGGGGGGCTTTGTCTGCGCTGTTCTGCTTTACCGTCTGCTCTATCTTCTGTACGGTCTGCTGAACAGGGCAGAAAGGGGGAGAGTTTTGACCCACGGATGCCTCCATGCCCTGGACGGGATCACAAGGTGCTGTCTTATGGCAGGCCTGGTCACCGGTCTGATGGGCTTTACATGTCTTCTTTCCTTCCTGGCTATCTCTGTGGCCGCCCTCTTTATGGCTCTGATCCTCCGGGTCTTCCGGCATGTTTTTGCGGCTGCGATGGACAAGCTGGAAAAAGAGGACCACATGCCCTGATCAGGGCTTTGCCAGATGCAGAAGCTTTAAAGGAATATGGCAGTAGCCGCCGGGGTTTTTGTCCAGATATTTCTGGTGGTATTCTTCCGCCGGCCAGAACTGGTCCAGAGGAAGAACTTCCACGGCCAGATCCTGACCTGCCTGGGCGGCTTTTCTGTCCCAGGCTTTCTTAATGCCCGGAAGAAGAGTTTCGTCCTCATAGTAGATCCCTGTCCGGTACTGAACGCCGACATCGCCCCCCTGGCGGTTGACGGACAGAGGATCGATGGACATAAAATAGTAGTCCAGAAGTTCGTCCAGGGAAAGGACGGATTCGTCGTAGACCACCCGGACGGTCTCTGCGTGGCCGCTGCCCCCGCAGACATCTCGGTAAGTGGGACTTTCTGTAGAGCCGTTGGCATAGCCGGTCTCTGTCTCCAGGACTCCCGGGAACTGGTCCAGGAACTTCTGGGTCCCCCAGAAGCATCCTCCTGCAAGATAAATTGTCTTCATATTTTCCTCCTTTGCGTTTTCGCGTATCTGTGCCCTGCGTGCTTCCAGGGCTTCTTCTGCGCCTGTTTCTTCTCTTTCTGCCGGGTCCGGAGAAAGAATACCCCGCCTCAGACAAAAGAGCAGGGCAAAAAGAAGCAGAAGCCATGTCAGGGTCATGATCAGTCTCTTTGTCATGGCTGTCTGTCCTCTGAAAATATATTTTTTCAGGTTTCTTACAGGGCCTCCCTGTGACGGTCCTGTAAACAATTAAGGTCCTGTGCCTTTTCCCTTTCCGGGGTATAATCAGTATATACCGGATATGGAGAATTTCAGAAAGGGAGGTCCTGCTATGGATGAGAGATTAAAGAACGAACGCCGGAAACTGGCGTCTGTCCGGGAGAAAGTGCTCCTTATGGTGCAGATCCTGGATCTGCTGGCGGCAGCAGGCTATGTGATCTTTCCCGCGGATCTGATCCCGGATCTTCTGGGAATTCTGGGCTATGTGGACGACCTGCTGGCAGCGGCCATCGGCATCACCATCTTCCTGAAAGCGGCCGGAGCCAGGAAGAAAGCCGGAAAGGAGAGGGAAGTTCTCCCGGGGCCCGGAGCCGATGAAGGAGACTCTGAATAAATACGAAAGGTAAGGCCCATGGCCGGAGAGATTCACTCCTGGGCCATGGGCCTTTTTACGTACAGGTCCCCTGCCGGATCAGTTCAGTTTGTTTCTTCCGGGGAAGGTGTTGTATGCGTCGGGACGCCAGCCGGGAGCTACATCCTTCACTGCTTCTGCCGCTGTGATCTCGGCGTCGTTATTGTCAATGTCGATCAGAGTATAGAGGTCGTTGCCCATGCCCAGTTCCTTCATATAAGAAAGCTGACGCAGGCCGTGCCTGGTCTCGATACGTTCGATCAGGGTCTTTCCGCCGCCGCCCGGCAGGCTGTAGATCAGGTCTATGCAGGCCTGGTCCACGGAGAGAATGTCATAGGAAGCCAGGATGCCGATGTCGGGAGTAACGACGGGCTCGGCTTCCTTGCCTTCGCAGTCACAGGAGACGGACATGTTCCGCATGACATTGATATAGGATACATGGTCCTTGAAATAGGTAATGGTGGCTTTGGTGGATTCACTGATGCGCTCCATCAGCTCTTCCTTGTCGATATCCCATGCTACGTCGTTTGTGTGGATCTCTGCCTTGCCGACTTTGCCGTCCGCGCAGCCGATGCCGATGTTCTTGTTGGAGCCGCCGAAGCCTCCCATGACATGGCCCTTGAAGTGGGTAAGGGTGAGCATGGAGTCATAAGAAGGAAGATGGCTACCCACATGCATCTCGGTGAACCACTTGCCGCCTTCCACGGGAAGGGTGGTCACGCCGTCCGCGTCGGTGATATCCACGGGGCAGAAGGTCCAGCCGTTGATCTCCAGGGTCTTTCTGTGACCCTCGGTGTTGTCGCGGGGGCTTTCATAATAGGTATTGGTCTCGATGATGGTGGCGTCGGGAAGTCTCTTCTCATAAAGCTCTCTGACCCAGGGACGGGGGATGATATTGGGACCTTCCGGCTCGCCGGTATGAAGCTTGATGGCGATCTTTCCTTCAAGGCCTGCGCTGACTCTGTCATAGATCTTCAGAAGACCTTCGGGAGAAAGGTCTCTGGTGAAATATACGACGGATTTATCCCCTTTTCTGTTTTCATAAGGGACATAAAGATTTCCGTCTCTGCCGGGAACTGCGATTTTTCTGCTCATATATGACCTCCAAAAAATTACTTGCAATTGGATTGTGCCATTGTTAATTCCTGATTCTAGAATAATGGAAAAA
>CAMOGQ010000173.1 GCA_946614165.1 uncultured Lachnospiraceae bacterium | reverse complement strand
CCGAAGCCACCGCCGAGACCAAGGACGAGAGCGGCTGGCTCTATACCGGTGACATGGCCATGCAGGACGAAGACGGCTTCGTCTTCCTGGTAGACCGCAAGAAGGACGTCATCATTTCCGGCGGCGAGAACCTTTATCCTGTTCAGATCGAAGACTTCCTGCGCACCCACAACGCCATCAACGACGTGGCTGTCATCGGACTGCCCGACAAGCGTCTGGGCGAGATCGCGGCTGCCATCATTCAGCTCAAGGAAGGCTTCTCCTGCACAGAAGAAGAGATCAACCAGTTCTGCATGAAGCTGCCCAGATATAAGAGACCCAAAAAGATCATCTTTGCCGAGGTCCCCAGAAATGCCACCGGCAAGATCGAAAAGCCCAAGCTTCGCGAGCGCTACGGCGCCACAAGACTGGTGGCTGCGGAAAACGAACTGAACCATGTAAACTGAAAAACTGCCTTCGGGCAATGCATAAAGGAGAGGATCCCGGCGGGATCCTCTCCTTTATTGTATACTGCATATACCGGCAAAAGCCGCTGTCATTCCGGTCTCTTCCTGTTCCTGGAGGAGGGCTGCGTCCTCTGCACTTTTCTGACAGGAGGCTTTCCCTGGCTGCCTCCGGGGCCCTGTCCTTTACGGCTGCTTTTTCTGACCAGATATTTTTTATGGGCCCTGACCATCAGAATGACAACAGCGATCAGGGTGAGCACGGAAATGCCGATCAAAAAGCCGGGAAGAAAGATATAGAAGGATCCGCTCCTGCCTGCGTGGATGATGCCGTTTTTCTCGGTTTCCGCGCTGCCGGTCTGGGATACAGTGCCCGGAAGATAGACCACATCCGCATATCCCACCACGTTCACGCCGTAGAGATACCGGACCGCTCCCAGGACCTTCTCCGTTTCCTCTTCTTTCTGGTCCTCCGTCTCTTCCTGGGTTTCCTGCGTGTTTTCTTCCTTCTCTTCCTCTTTTTTCTTCTCCTCTTTCTTCTTCTTTTTCTTTCCCGTCTCTTCTTCCTTTTCTTCTTTGATCTGCCCCTCCGTCGGCTTCTTCAGGACATTGCGGATGTTTACATACTCGCTTTTGTCCGCCACTTTGGCCGTGATAAAGGATTCCGACCCGTCAGCGGGAATGACCAGAAAGGAACCGGAGCGAAGGGTCATGGGGGACATGGAACTGCCGATCAGATCGTCGCCCTCTGTCATGAACCTTTCTTCGGTACTGATCACATCCGTCTTTATGCTGCCGATATCCACCTTTCTGAAATTTTCAAAGCCGTATTTCAGCAGATTTAAGGTATCCGTATAATGGTTATCCGGTTCGTCCCGCATAACGATGCAGATCAGCTTCATGCCGTTCTGCTCCGCGCAGGTGGCCAGGGTCTCTCTGGCCATATCCGTATAACCGGTCTTGGATCCCACCAGACCCTCCAGATGTATTTTCCCCTGGATCAGTTTATTCTTGCTGTAGACCTCTGTCTTTTTGTCCTCTTCAGACCTGGCGGTATAGGAATCCGTGCCGGCGATCCTGCTCAGATCTTCGTAGCTGAAGTAGGCCCTTGCGATCTGGGCCATGTCATAGACGCTGGTATAGTGGTCCGGATCATGAATGCCGTGGGCGTTGGGAAAATGCGAATCATGGCAGCCCAGTTCCTCCGCTCTTTCATTCATGAGCTTCGGAAACTTCTTTTTGGAACCGGCTGTCTTTTCCGCCAGCATATTTGCGGCGTCGTTTCCGGAGCTGACCATCAGGCCGTAGAGGACGTCCTTGACCGTAAAGGTCTGCCCTTTCTCAAAGCCTGCCATGGAGGAATCCCATGGAAGACCGTCCGTGGTCTCGTCCGTCGCCGAGATCGTATCCTCCAGGCCCAGATTTTCATAGGCGATCAGGGCCGTCAGAAGCTTTGTAATACTGGCCGGGAAATGTCTCTCATGGATGTTTTTGCCGTAAAGAACGGCGCCGGATTCCATCTCCACCAGAATGGCCGCCGGAGCATGGACAAAGGGAGCGGCGGGCCATCCCGCAGTGTCTGCTTCCTGTGTTTCTGTCCCCGCAGCAGGAGCAGGGGCCGTCCCTGTCTCCCCGGCAGGAGAAGCCGTGCCGGTCTCTCCGGCAGGAGCCGGATCTGTTCCTGTTTCCGCGGCAGGAGCTGCAGCTGTCTCCCCGGCAGAGGCAGGATCTGCCTGCGCAGCGCTGACTCCCTGACGGCTTCCCGGCAGAATCAGGAATAGACAGAGAAGCAGGGCCAGGGTCCGCATTCCTATGAACTTTCTGGAAAACAAAGGATGATTTTTCATATAACTTTCCTTTACTTATTCCTTCTGTTTCCGTTTCAGGATCATCTTGTTGATCAGATTTCCCTTTGCCGAGAATTTCTCCTCGTATTCGGTCATGATATTGCCTTCGTTCATGGAAGGATCATGGTGAAGGTCGTAGGTGATCCGGATGATCTCAAAGGCGCTTTCCGGAACCTCCTCCACGGACCAGTCAAAGAGGTCTCTGTTGTCGGTCTTGAATTCGATATCCCCTTCCCGGGAAAGGATCACATTGTAGCGGGCCAGGTATTCCCTGGAGGTCAGTCTCCGCTTTGCATAGCGCTTTTTGGGCCAGGGATCGGAAAAATTCAGATAGATCTTATCCGCTTCCCCTTCTTCGAAATATTCGGTGATCAGTTCCGCATCGCCCCGGATGAAGATCAGGTTGGGAAGCTGTGCCTCGTCCTGCTTTTCCAGAGCCCTTAACAGGACGCTGGAATATTTCTCGATGCCCACGTAGTTGATGTCCGGGTGCAGGGCGGCCAGCTGCAGGATGAACTGTCCCTTGCCGGTCCCGATCTCCAGATGGAGAGGATTGGAATTTCCGAAGTGTTCTCTCCACTTTCCCTTAAGTTCCTGCGGTTCATTGACGGTCCAGGGGCTCTCTGTCATGACTTCCCGGGCCCCCGGTATATTGCGAAGTCTCATAATACAGATGATTTCCTTTCAGAAGCAGGTACATGCCCTGCTTTTTTTCTCATTTCTTAATTTACCCACATTTTAACAAGACGGCACTGGAAAAGATGTGGTCTTTATCTTATCATATTTTTGTCTGTCAGGTAAACTTTGTTGCTTTGACCAGGACAAAGAAACGTTCACGGGAGCGTTTATAGACCTTTCCGCATAAATCATTCAGAACACAGCGAAGAGAGGGCAGAGAGGACAGACAGATGCTTAAAACAAAGAAAATATAACCTGATCTGATTTTTATGTCACGTATCCTGTCTATTCCAAAAATACATATATGGCCTTATCTCTTATGTCTGATCCTTCTGCTTTCGGGCTGCACCGAAAAACATGTCCCCAGGGTCAGCGTTGAAATGATCGCCCTGGCCAGAGAGGAAGACGGAGATGTCATGGTCCCCAAATTTATGACCTCCGACGGCAGCGAATGGGATCCGGTAACGGAACTCAACCGGCAGGTGGAAAGCCTTGAAAATCTCTACCTGAGCGCACAGGCGGATGAGGATCATTCCTTCCTTCTGGAGTCCTATCCCGACTCCTCCAATCCTGATTACCTCCAGGTCACTCTCTACTACGAGGAAAGCTACGGCACCGAGTCGGAAGCCAGTCTCCAGTCTCTGGTCTATGACCAGGACCAGGGAGTCATCCTCAGAAATCAGGACGCCCTGACCATGGCCGGGATCAGCGGGGTCCAGGTCTCCTCCGCCGTGGGAAAGGCCTATCCTTCCTTTCAGAGAGGAGAAGACGAACTCCATTCCACGGAAGTCCAGGGCTTTGCCATCGATGAAAACGGAAAAGTCTCCGATTTCTATGTCAAGCTGTTTATATATACGGAAGAATCGGACCTGTATCCGGACGGAAAGTACGAGCTTTTCTACGTCTATCATACGGAGGACGGAAGCGTTGCTCCCTTTCCTTTCCGATAATTTAACATGATCATAAAAATACCCCGTCTGCAGGACAGAATCCGGCAGGCGGGGTATTTTTATGAAGAAATCTGTATGGATCGATATTATCTGACAGGGCCCTTTCCTTATCCTTTGAAGGAATTGATCAGGTTGGGGATCTGGGTGCGCAGGGCGATAAAGGTCATGTATACTGCGAAGATATAGCAGACGGTCATACTTACCTGCAGCACGCGGGGAGCCTTATAGCCTGTGAACAGCTCCTTCTTCCAGAGGATCAGGACCATGAAGAGGCCCGCCACAGGGGTCGCCACCGATGTAGCCACGTTGGCGATGAAGATCAGCTGGGTGGGAGAGCCGCCGTAGGCGAAGCAGATAATGGTGGCCACTGCCAGGCAGGCAATGCAGAGGATCTTTACAGGCTTTGATTCCAGCCCTGTTTCCTTGTCCAGGCCTGCGTTCAGAAGGACCACGCCTCTCTGGGTATTGCCCAGAAGGGAGGAGAAGCCGGCCCCGATGATGGCCACGCCCATGACGATGGGGGCAGCATTCCCCAGGAAGGGACGGAGCAGGTCGCCCAGCTGGGCAGGTGCCTTGATGGCGATCCCTTCGGGATGAAGGACGATGGCGCCCACCAGGACGATGGAACCGGAGATCAGGACCACGGTCACGATGTGGGTGATGGCGTCAGCCGTCATGGCGCCGTTGAAAAGGTCTTTCTTCTTCCATTTCTTCTCAAGTCCCAGATAGGTCCCGTAAATGCCCGCCGTAACGGCAGCATTGGTGCTGATATAGGCCAGGGCCGTGGTCAGGGAGCCTTCCGGAAATACGGGGTGGGTCAGGCCTTGGGCCATGCCGCCGGCATCGGGGCCGCCTGTGGCCACGAGAGTGGCAAAGAAAGCGATGATCATGCCGCAGATGCAGATCATGATGCCCTTTTCCACCTTGGAATAGACGCCTTTGGTCAGATAGCAGAAGGCCAGGACGCCCAGCATGATCAGGGAACCGATCCTCCTGTTGAATCCGAAGATCAGGTTCATGCCCGCGCCGGTGCCGGTGATGTTGCCCAGGGTAAAGAAGAAGCAGGACAGGAAGAGGACAGATAAGATCATAAATGCCGTCGAAGGAGGCGAAAAAGAAAAGAAACTAAAAAAAGAAAGCTGACGCATCAGCTTTCTCTTTAATTTGCGGCCTTTTTCTGCTGCCGCCTCTTTCTTTTCATTTCTTTCTGAATTCTTCTGTGGACCTCTTCCGGCGGAAGGGTCTTACCGCATTTTCCGCTGCAGCTGCCGCCGCAGTCCGAGCAGGAGCCGGAACAGGACGTGCTCGTGATATTTCTGATACAGACAAAGATCAGAAGTCCGATCAGAAGAAATGCAATGATATTTCCCAGTACAGGGGGCATGGACGACCTCTTTTCTTTTACTTTATTACCTCTTGTCTTTTTATTATTCTTTGTGTTCTGCCTTGTTTTTCCGAAGCTGAAGAAATGCCCGCTGCGCCCTGTGGCGGCAGCAGGCATCTCTTATAACCCTTTTTTATCTGTTCGCTTCAACGCTGGACAGTCCTCTGACACCCATTTCAGGCTGATAGCCTTTGCGGAAGAGAAGATAGAGGATGCCTGCCATAAGGGCAAGACCGACCACAGTCCAGATGCTGAAGCCTACGCCGAAGGCAAGGCCGATGACATTGTAAACGATCATGGCCACTACATAGGCCCACAGGCACATATAGCCGATGGCGCCCAGAGTCCATTTGGCGTTGTTCATCTCTCTCTTGATGGCACCCATGGCTGCGAAGCAGGGAGCGCACAGGAGGTTGAAGCACATGAAGGAAAAGGCTGCGATAGGCGTATAGTCTGCAGCAACGTTTGCCCAGATTTCCTCGCCTTCTTCACTCAGTTCGCCGGCAAAGTGATAAAGGACAC
>CAMOGQ010000172.1 GCA_946614165.1 uncultured Lachnospiraceae bacterium | reverse complement strand
TGGGTGATCTCATAATCATGCTCCAGGAAGGACCCGGAGACCTGCCAGTCCGGTCCCTCTATGACATAACTGGGACGGAAAAAGGTGAATTCCTTTCGGATCTCCGCCGCCAGGATGCCGCCGTAAAAAACATGGAACCTGGGCAGAAAAGTCAGAAGCTTCTGTTGGATATAGGCCACCTCTTCCTCTCTGGTATTATAAACATGAAGCTTCTTGCCCAGAGAGAGGAACTCTCCCTCCACGTAGTAGACATCTGTGTCGTATTCATCTCTGATGGTAAAACGGTCCTTCAGGGAAAAGACCTTCTGCTGCATATACAGTCTGCTCATATGCTGACCTCCTGTTCTGACTGAAATAGCATCTTTCTTTTTCATACCACAGGCAGGGCGGAAAGGCCAGTATGCATTCTGTTAAAATGGATATCTCCTATATGGGCCGCTTCCCTCCGCAGGATCATCTCTCCCCGGCAAAGGCAAGGTCGGCGGATGCGGCAGAAGGCTCCTCTGTGTCCTCTGCCGGCTCCTCTTTTCCCTCCGCTTTCAGTACGCAGCAGATGCCCTGGTGCTCCCTGCAGTGGCTGCTTCCCAGGGCGGCCGCTCTGCGGCAGCCCACCATGCTGCATTTGCGTCCTCCGAAAGTACATCCCACCAGCCAGATCATGACCATAAACAGCAGTCCTGTCATCATTATCTTTTTCATCCCGACCTCCTTTGGCGGCGCATCCGCCTCCTGTTTCTTTTCTATGGTCCAAGATTCTCACACAGATTATCCGTTTTTGCGGACAATGGCAAAACAGTTAACAACTTTCCTCTGTTCCCTCAGGCCGATGATGATATAATGACTGCAGTAATCGCAAAAAGGAGGTGCCAAATGCCTGACCCCAATCTTTTTAACAAGCAACCCGGACCGGAGGATCCCGGCCCCGCCGCTCCCAGGAAAGCCTCTTCGGGCAAAGGCGGCGGCTTTATGAACAGGGTATCTTCCCTGCTGCTGCCTGTCTTTGTCGTCCTTCTGATCCTGGCCGCTGTGTCCAGCTCCTTCTACACCCTTTCCGAAACGGAAAGCGCCGTAGTGACCACCCTGGGCCAGGCCACTGTCAACAACAATAAGGGCCTGCAGTTCAAGATTCCCTTCATCCAGCATGTGGAAAAGGTCAATACCACGATCCGCAGCATGGAGATCGGATATATAGAATCCGGTGAAGGCTATTACCACAACGTGGAAAGCGAGTCCATCATGATCACCTCTGACATGAACTTCGTGGACATCGACTTCTACGTGACCTATCAGGTGACGGATCCCCTTCAGTACATGTATGCCTCGGAAGATCCCGAGCTGATCCTGAAGAATCTGATCCAGTCCACCATCCGCGGTACGGTCAGCGCCTATACGGTAGACTCAGCCCTGACCACGGGCAAGTCCGAGATCCAGCAGAATATCAAGACCATCGTCATGGATGAGCTGGAGGACCAGAATATCGGTCTGTCCCTGATCGATATCTCCATTCAGGACGTGGAGCCCCCCACCGACCAGATCAAGGAAGCCTTCTCAGAGGTGGAGAACGCCAGACAGAGCAAGGAGTCCGCTCTGAACGAAGCCAACCAGTACCGCAACGAGCAGATCCCCGCGGCGGAAGCAAAGGCCGATAAGATCGTTCAGGAAGCGGAAGCCAGAAAGACTGCCCGCATCAACGAGGCCAACGGCCAGGTGGCCCGCTTCAACAGCGAGTACGCCGAATATACCAAGTACCCTCTGATCACAAGGCAGCGTATGTTCTATGAAGCCATGGAAGATATCCTGCCGGGCGTAAAGATCATTATCAACAACGACGAAGGCGGCAGCACCCAGAGGACCTATCTGGGCGATCTGGACGGGAGCTTCTCCCGGGCCCAGGATGCCGCACAGAACGGAGGTGGTCAGTAATGAAGAAACATTCCGGAACGATCATCGTCATCCTGCTGGCTCTGTTTGCCGTTATAAATCTGGCCTCGGTCATTACCTATCCCAATGAATACAAGGTCATCAAGACCATGGGAAAGATCTCCCGGGTCACCACAGAGCCCGGCTTTTCCCTGCGGGTCCCTCTGATCCAGAGCGAGACCACCATTCCCAGGTCCAGACAGCTTTATGACATAGCTCCTACCGAGATCTATACCTCCGACAAGAAAAAGATGGAAGTAGATGCCTACATCATCTGGAGAGTCACGGATCCCGTTAAATTTACCCAGACCCTGAACTCCTCCACCACCAGCGCGGAAAGCAAGATCAGCGCCATGGTCTACGGCGCCCTCAAGGCCACCGTGTCCTCCACCTCCCAGGAAGAGCTGATCGCCTCCAGGGACGCTGCCCTGGACAAGAATGTGGAAGAGGACGGCCTTTCCGATCTGGAGATCCAGGACATCACCTCCGAGGACCTGCAGGAGGAGACCGCCGAGACCGAGGACGGCATGAAGGTCATTGACCAGAATACCAGGGTCATCTCCCTTTCCAACAAGATCCTGGACCAGCTCAGCAGGGACTACGATCCCGAACAGTACGGCATCGAGATCCAGATGGTCAAGATCAAAAAGCTGGATCTGCCCAACGAAAACAAAGATGCGGTCTACAACCGCATGATCACAGAGCGCAGGAACATTGCGGCGGCCTACAGGGCCCAGGGTGAATCCGAAGCCCAGAAGATCCGCAACACCACCGACAGGGAGACCGCGGTCATGCTCTCCGAAGCCCAGGCAAACGCCGACCGCCTTGAGGCCGAAGGTGAAGCAGAGTACATGAAGATCCTCTCCGACGCCTACAACGATCCCGACAAGGCAGAGTATTACCTCTTTGTCCGTCAGCTGGATGCGGCAAAGAAGAGCCTGGAAAACGGCAACACCACCCTATTCCTGGACAGCGACTCTCCTCTTGCAAGCCTCTTTGAAACAGAAAACTGATTTGCGAGGTCCTGAATGCAACATAAAATTTCTACGGGCGAAAGGTTCTTCATAATCTTCTGCCTGCTCCTGATCCTTTGCATAGCAGCCGGATTTCCTCTCCTCTACATCCGTATATCCGCCTCCCGGTCCTCTGACCAGGCGGGGACTGCGGCGTCTGCCGATACGATTTCCGACGATCTGACAGAAAACCTGTCCTTTACGGACAGATCCAGTCCCGCCGTTGAAAGCTTTGAAGAGACGGGCCAGCTCTTTCCGGACAGCGGCGAAAGAGCATTGACAGAAGAAGATGTTTCAGCCCTGAAAGACTGCGTCTCCTCGTCCTTCCAGTACCGGATCCTGATCCGTCTGGCCATCAACGAGATCTATGCCAGAAAAGGACTTCACTTCAGTGAGTCCGGTCCCTTCTGGTCTTTCTACAGCAGCTACGCCTGGTACAGGAACTCCGTCCGGGACGGGGTCGGGGACAATGACCTGAGCGAGCAGGAAAAGGACAACGTCAGTTTACTGACCCGCATGGAAAAGGCGGAAAGAGAAAGCGCCTCCCTCTACAGGGATCAGGTGGAGCTGATCCCCCTTACCGGCAGCTACGAGCAGGCCAGGCGCTATGCCACCTGTCTGGGCGGCAGCCTGATCAAGATCACCGATAACGGGACGCAGGAGATCGTAGAGGACCTGATCGGGTCCTCCGAAGCAAATGGGCGCTTCTGGACCGCCGGGTATTATCAGGACGGCAAATGGCGCTGGGACGAAACAAGTGCCGTGGATTTCAACGCCTGGGCAGGCGGCGACCCCCCCGAAAGCGGGAGCGGCGCAAGGCTTCTGGTCTCTGAAGACGGCTCCTGGGTCACTGAAGAAGATCTGTCCAGTTCCTGTATGTTCCTGATCAGATACAACCGCTGATCATCTTCATATTAAAAAACAGACAAGGGCCCCTTCCGTGCAGCAAATGCTGTAGACGGAAGGGGCCCTGTTATGTCCGAAATATTCCGGACGGCCGAAAAACTGCTTTTATGATTCCGGTTCCTCTGTATAGGGAATATCCAGCAAGTCAAAGGCTTCCCTGACCCACCGGGCGGCATCCGTTTCCTCCCCGCCGGTCCTGAGTTCAAACCGGGTTCCCAGGCCTCCGAAGGCCGTCAGGAAATCCTTCAGTTCTTCCCCGTCCCGGCAGGTCCAGCCGTTTACACTGACATGTTCTCCGTCCGCCAGGACCTCCACCCTTTCGGGCAGGGTCTCCCTGAAGGCATCCGGATCTGCCAGCACATCTGCCAGGGTCACTGCCTTCTCTTCTCCCTTTTCCAGGACCTGGGCCGGAGCATTCTCCGGTCCCTGGTTTTCCTCTCCTTTACCAAAGTTAAACCCTTTCCCCCTGGTAAAAATGATCAGGACCACTGCCAGAATGACACTGGCCAGAACCGGTCCTTTCTTTCTGCCGATCACGTCCCTGCTTTCCTGGTCTTCCATGTTCTCCATATTTTCTCTGTTTTCCATCTGAATCTCCTTCCGGCCTGCCTGCCCTGTTTCTGCACGCCATATACTATAGCACTTTTCCCGTCCTTTGTTCTTTTTCTTTTTGTTTAAGCCAGGCCTGAAAAGTCCGGGCAGGCTCTGCCGTCCGGATGAAAGAAACGGGCATACAGACTTGAAAAGGCCTGCCGGGAAACACTTTTTCCCGACAGGCCTTTTCCGGCAGCTGTTTCTTTCCTTCCTTCAGTTGAATGACCAGGGCTGGCAGTAGGAACTCGGACTGTAGGCGAAGCCGTTCTGGTATTTGACCGTCACGTAGAGGGTCTTTTCCGGATCCACCAGCTTCACGTAGCAGACATCGTCCTCGAACCGGTCGGTGATATCCAGGGACTGCCCGTGGTAATAGATCCATACGGATCCGTCTTTCCTGTACTCCACATCCGGAGCATCCAGGTGCTCCATCAGCTCTTCCTGTGTAAGAGGGCGCTCCGTCCCGTCCGCTTCGATGGCTACGCCGCCTCCCTGAGTCTCGTGCACCTGGCCTTTTTCATCCTCGTAGGTAAGGCTGTAGTGTCCATTTTCAGTCTCCAGGACCGCTTCTGTCTGATCTCCGCGGATCCAGACCTGGAGCTTTCTCTGAATATGTCCAACGTCCGAAGCATAGGCCCCTGTGGATACTGCCGCCACCAGGACCAGGGCCGCAAAAGCGGGCGCAAGCCTTGCAAATGTATTTCTCTTATCTCTTTTCATCGCTGTTTCCTCCATCACCAGTCTTTTTTCGGAGGCGTGAAGCGTGGAAAAGGTTCTTTTATATCGTTCTTTATTCGTCATCGTTCCAGTCCTCCGTCAGTGTTTTCTTAAGGAGATCCCGCCCTCTGCTGAGCAGGCTTTTCACGGTTCCTTCCCGTTTTTCCAGGATATCTGCGATTTCCTTAATGCTCAGGTCTTCGTAGTAAAACAGATGAATGACCGTGCGGTATCTGTCAGGCAGGTTCATAACCGCCGCGAAGAGTCTGCTGTCACCCGGCTCTTCGAAGGGAAGCTCTGCCATATATTCCTCCCAGGAGACCCGGCTGCGCCTCCAGAAGGACATGCGCAGGTCTCTGGCCCGGTTGATGGCCACCCTCATAAGCCATGCCCTGACATGATTTTCATCCGTATAGTCATACTTTCCGGTATGGTATCTGATAAACGTGTCCTGTACTACGTCGTCCGATTCATCCTGATTTCTGCAGACACTGAATGCGGCGGCAAAGACACGGTCGGCATACCGTCTGTACGCCTCTTCAGTGGTCAGCCTCATGGTGCATCTCCGTTTTCTTATTTGAAAGGTCCTCTCAATAATAGAACGATTCCGGAGGGAAAAAGGTTGCAGAAGAAAAAAATTTTGAAATACTCAGAACAGGGCCCTGCGGATCAGATCCGCAGAGCCCCGGCTCCTGGCATGATGTATATTTTATGGATCACAGCTTAATTATGCATT
>CAMOGQ010000171.1 GCA_946614165.1 uncultured Lachnospiraceae bacterium | reverse complement strand
TGCCGTTCTACCGCGGAGGAAGACATAACGATTCCTACATCGGCATCCGGTACGTCCAGTCCCTCGTCCAGACATTTGCAGGTCACCAGGATATGGATATGGTCCTGGCGGAATTCCTTCAGAGTGTTCTTTCTTGCCTGGGGGGACATCTGGGAATGATAGATTCCGCAGCGGTGGGGGAACCGTTCGCTGAGGCGGATATAAAGATCCCTTGCCTGCTCTATCCTTTCGCTGAAGATAAGGATCCGCCTGCGGTCTCTGAAGCTCAGGATCAGGTCTTCGGCACACTGTATGCGGGCCCGTGCAAGCAGAGATATTTCCTTTCTTCTGTACAGAAGGAGCACATAGGCTGCAGCAGGATCGGAAGGGTCCATGTCCGCTTCTTTTGCCAGTTTCTGTACAGCCTTTCTTCTGGCCTTATCTCCAAGATCTTTCAGGAAGGGATACTCCGATATCATCCTGGCATAGGAGGCCGCGATGGCGTCGGTGATCTCGGCATACTGCATGGCCTCTTCCGGAAGAAAGGATGCTGCGACGGTACAGATCGTAAAAGGAGAGAGGGTCTTTTCACGAACTGCATCCATGACATGGTAACAAAAGATTTCCGGTCCCAGACTGTCCAGAATGATACCGGGATCTTCCGCCGCAAAAGGAGTTGCAGAAAGTCCCAGGGAAAAATAACTTCCCCCGGCTAAGATTTTCGGAGTCACAAAATCAAAGATGCGGCGGTTCTCCCGGCTGGTATAGCGGTGGCATTCGTCGCAGATCAGAAAGACAGGGTGAGAAGCGTTCAGATCTTTTCTGATGTGCCAGGACAGAGCATGTCTGGCTGTATTGACCACATAGATCAGGCAGGAAAGATCCACGTCGTCCTTGACGGCCCCGTAGTAAAAACCGGGCTCCTCCCGGAGGCTCTCTCCGAACCAGGATAAAAGAGCCTTCTGCCACTGCTCAGCCAGAGGAATAGTGGGAACCACGATCCTGACCCTGAGGCCCTTATGCCTGCGCTGGAGATATTCTATGGCGGCGCAGGCCAGAAAAGTCTTTCCGGCCCCTGTCACTACGTTGACCGTTCCCTGACAGTTATTTCCTTTCCATGCATTCAGGCAGTCTTCCTGCCATTTATACAGACTGCGTCCTTCCAAAGCGGCCATCCCCCTGCGTACTTATGCTGCTTAATCACAAAAGACAGGATTCTCCGAGTCTTACAGAACCAGTATAGCATATCCTGAGGGCAGTTCATTGAGGATTGCTTTTTGGAAAAGGGATTAGTACAATAAAAAAAGTTATGGTGGAAAAAGGACCTTTGACCGGATTTTTCCGCATTATGATAATAAAAGAAAGAACATTACAGAAAGGAATATACATGAATTACGAAGTACTTTACCGGGAACTTATGGCATCCGAAAAGCAGCTGGCAGACAGTGCGGGCCAGGTGCAGAAGGCCTGCAAGGCCGCTGTGAAAGATACAGAAAAAGGAGACCTTAAGGATCTGAGCAGACAGCTGCAGGCAGCCCTGGACAGTGCAAAGAGTCAGATCGCGGCCATCGAAAGTCTGCAGGCAGCCCTGGACGGTTTTGATACGGCGGCTTATTTTGAGAGCGGTGATTTTACCAGCCAGATGCTGGAGTACGCACGGGAAAAGGGTGTGGACGTAGCCGGGGAGAATCCGGTATTTGAAATGTTCCCCTATAAGGTCAGAGTGGACGCTGCAGGCCAGGAGGTCTATCTGAACCGAAAGAAGATCTCTTCCGTAAGACCTTCCTCCGTGATCAGCCAGGTTGCGACGGAGCAGCAGAGGCTGAACAAAGCTTCCTTCAATGCTCAGGCCTTTGCCGCGGAACTGGAGAGCGGCTATGATCTGGCAGTCCTTAAAAAGGGCGGGAGCCGAAGGAATCCGGTGATCCTTCTGAACAATATCTACAAGATGATGGTTCCCATGGCCAGATCCAAAAAGGAATATGATATCATGGCTTTTGCCTTTGATATTGCAAGGCTGTATAACTCAGGGACCCGTACCAGTAAATCCGGACGTGCCTTTGTTCTGGGGACCAGCCGGGACGGCAAGACCGGGATCCGGATCCTGGACGCAAACGGACATGAGCAGTTCGTATCGACACTGAAGTTCTTCGACCCCGAAGAAGAGTGAAACCAGGGGCGGCAGCCTATCACAGACAGGAGTAGTTATTTATGACCGAACTTGAAAGATCAGATGCCCTTCGGGCATTTAAAGAGGGAGAAGCGCCCGTATCCGCGGAGGCTCTGGAGAGTCTTGGAACAGGCATTCATGTCCTTTCGGATTTCTGGGAAAAGATGTACCTGGAGGATTTCATTGCCCGAGGAGGCAGCAAGCTGAAATTCGTAACAGGCAGGAGGGGCGCGGGCGTGTCCTTCTTCCTGAATACAATGAAAGAAAAGGCCCGTAAGGACGGCTTCATAACGGTCTCCTTCTCGGCCAGGGATATATGGCTCCATGATTTCAGGGAGATCTACAGAGAGATCTACCGTCAGTGTGACCTGGAGACCTGCCTTCAGGGGTGTGCCCGGGAAGTAATCGTCCGTATGGGATATGATCCGGAGGACGTGGGAGACGGCATGCGCTTTGTAGACTATCTTTCCTCCATCGGGCAGAACAACGCCCTGACAAAAAGAGGCATCCGGGACGAACTGAAGGAAGTTTTTCTGGACAATGCCCTTATGGACAATAACTTTGCCCTGTGCTGTTCTCTTATCACAGGGGGCATCCTGGGTTATCCGGTCCTGGAGAAGCAGAGCGAAGAGATTCTCCTTGCCTACCTGTCGGGTGATAAATCGGTGAAGCTCTCCATGCTGCGGGCCCTGGGCCTGTCTCCTTCGAGAATAACCAAATATAATGCCAGACATATGCTCAGATCACTGTGCGAGGCAGTGCGGATCGGCGGATATAAGGGAATTTATGTTTCGATCGATGATCTGGATATCCTTCTGAGCCGGACCGGATCGGAGCATGTACGCTATACCAGGATGCGGAGGGACGATACCTATGAAAGCATCCGCCAGATGATCGATGAGATCGATTCCCTGAAGAACATCATGATCGTTTTCGGCTTTGACAGGATCCTCATGGATCATGAGAGCTGGGGCTTCAAATCCTACCAGGCCCTGTGGATGCGGATCCAGAACGAGATCACGGGGGAACGCTTCAATAAGTTCAACGATATTGTGAACCTGGACAGGCTGGGGAAGGAGATCTATACGGAAGAAGCCCTTGTGACCATGTCGGAAAGAGCCGCTTCCTACGGGAATGAGCTGGCAGGAGAAGAGGTCTGGCATCCCATTGACAAAGACAGGGCCCGCGCCCTGATTGAACAGTCGGCCTTCGGCGGGAATGGACTTCCTCTGATGACCCTGCAGGCTCTTCTGGAAGGGGAAAAGACGGATACAGGACTGGAGGTGCAGTGATGAGTAATTTTGAAGCCAGACATATCATTGAAGCTCTTCGTCAGGGCGTCCCCTCCCGGGCCGTGGGCCACTACTTCAGCGAAGCAAGGCCCGGTATCATGCGGAAGATCACCGATGCCATGAACAGGGTAACGGACGAAGGCTACTCCCAGGGCATGATCGTGACAGGACGCTACGGAGAAGGCAAGACCCATCTTCTGAATACCGTCTTCAATCTTGCCCACGACGGGAACTGTGCCGTTTCTCTGGTGTCTCTGAGCAAGGAGACGCCCATGGACAAGCCCTATCTTCTTTACCAGAAGATGATCGCCAACACCTACCTTCCCAGGCACGCCCAGCCGGGTTTCTCCCAGATCCTGGAAGGAATGACGCCCAACTCCCCCGCAGCCTCAAACCTGCAGCTTTTCGCGGTGGGAGATCTGGAAACGGACAAGCTTTTCTATGTCCTGAAAAGCTATCTGAACACTCAGGAGGAGGAAGAGCGTTTTGCCCTTCTTTCCGATCTGGAAGGAGATTTTATAGCCAACGCCCAGCTGAGGCGGATCTACCGCAGAATCTTCAACATTCCGGCCAAATTTAATACCAGTTTTTCCAAGACGAAACACAGCATGGACTATTTCTATTTTATGAGCAGGCTTTTTAAAGAGCTTGGCTATGCGGGCTGGGTCATCCTTGTGGATGAAGCGGAACTGATAGGAAAACTGGGTAAAAAGGCCCGTCTCAAGGCCTACCAGAATATGTATCCCTTCCTGCACGGCGATCCCATGCTGACAAATACCTTCACCCTTTTTGCTTTAAGTTCCTCCTACGCAGAAGACGTGATCGACGGAAAGCACGAGTTCGACAACCTGGAGGAGTCCATGTCGGAGAATCAGGACAAGGCCAGATATGTGCTTAATGCCATGATGAAAGCGCCGGAGCTCCTGCCTTTGACAGAAGAGGAGATACGGCAGACCCTGCTCCGTGTACAGGAATTTCATGCCCAGGCCTATGACTAGGATCCTCAGGTCAGCGCGGATACCCTTCTGCAGTCGGCCCAGGCTGGCGGAGGCTATCTCCTTCGTACCAAAATCCGTGCTGCCATAGAATTTCTGGATCAGCTCTTCCAGTACGGAGAAGCCTGCGGCACCAGAATCGACGCCCTGGGAAAGGAGACCTTCGAAGAAGAAAAGGAGGTTCCGTCCCTGGAAGAAGTACTGGACCAGTGACATCCATTTCCTGATCGGGAATAAGAGTCAGGCTATTTTCTGTCAGTTATTGAAAGAACACGAAAGAAGTTGATCTGATGGGGACTTATATTAATCCAGGAAATACCGGATTTGCTGAGATCCTGAAATCTGAATATGTAGATAAAACAGGCATGATCCGTCTGATCAATCAGTCTATCGGTACAAAAAGAAAACTTACCTGCATCAGCAGACCGCGCAGATTCGGAAAAACTTATGCGGCGCAAATGCTATGTGCCTATTATGACAGATCATGCGACTCGCGGAACCTTTTTTCAGGATACGCAGTTTCTGTGGATGACAGCTTTGAGAAGTATTTGAATAAATATCATGTGATAAGCCTTGATATCTCCGGTTTTGTATCAGACGCAAGGAAAAGGGGATTGCCTCCCAGGGAGATTCCGACTGCTATAGACGGTGCACTATTATCTGAAATACAGTCACTGTATACGGAACTGAAGCATATTTCGAATCTGAATGAATGCCTTTTGGAATTGGTCAGAAGAACAGGAACACGGATCATCTTTGTCATAGATGAATGGGATGCTGTAATAAGAGAAGCTAAAGAAGACATACTTGCACAGGAAAGTTATCTGAATCTGCTCAGAGGCTGGTTCAAAAATAATAATTTTACTCCGGAAGCAGTTGCGGCAGCTTACATGACAGGTATCCTCCCCATAAAGAAAGATGGTTCACAGTCTGCTATTTCTGACTTTGAGGAATATTCCATGCTGGAGCCTCGGGCCTTTGCAGAATATGTGGGTTTTACAGAAGAAGAAGTAAAAAATGAATGCTTCAGACTCGGCAGAAATTTTTCAAGCATGAAAAAATGGTATGATGGATACACTGTTGGGGACTGCAGCAGTATATATAATCCCTATTCCGTTATGCAGGCTCTTGAGACGGGTAAATATAAATCCTACTGGAAAAAAACCACAGCTGCCGAAACTCTGATGACGTATATTGATATGAATCAGGATGGGCTGCAGGATGATATAGCCAGACTGATTGCCGGAGATAAAATCGTTGTAGATACAGACTCTTTTCGCAATGATGTAGAGACATTCACCTGTAAGGATGATGTTCTGACTCTGCTGATTCATCTTGGTTACCTGACATATGTGGAAGTGGCTGATTCCTATTCTTCTGATGATGAGACTCTTACGGGACTTGCCGGAATTCCAAACGAAGAAGTCAGAACTGAATTTGAGAAAATTCTGCGGAGGTCAAAACATAAA
>CAMOGQ010000170.1 GCA_946614165.1 uncultured Lachnospiraceae bacterium | reverse complement strand
CCTGAAAGCGTTTTTGATCCCCCAGGCCCGTCCCGGGGGATTTTTTTCGGAAGGAAGGGAAAAGGGCCGCGGCTTTTTCTGTCTGGCTGCTGCAGCAGAATATGATTAAAGTCTGTTCATTTGAGATTCTTATTATGCAGCATATGTCATAAGCAAAAGTGATTCGTTCATAAGAATCAAAAATTAAGTGCTAAATTTCTGAAAATTTTTAAATTGTCAGATTTTATTGACAAGGAAGAAAGGCGGGAGTAAGATGGAAAAGTATTTTGGCAGAAATGATTCTGCACTTTAAAGGAGGAAACTATTATGAAAATGAAAAAGCTCATGGCTCTCATGCTGACAGGCATGCTGGCAGTCGGCGCGCTGGCTGGCTGCGGCGGTTCTTCTTCATCTTCTTCCGGCGAATCTGCAGCTCCTGCTGACGGAGCAGGCGCTGAAGCAGAGGCAGGAGCAGAAGCAGAAGAAACCGGCTCCACCGACGCAAAGTGGATGATCGGCGAGATCGGCCCCATTACCGGCGGCGCTGCCATCTATGGTCTGGACGTTGCCCACGGCGCAGAACTGGCCGTCAAGGAGATCAACGAGGCCGGCGGTATCGGCGGCTACCAGATCGAGTACAAGTATGAAGATGACGAGCATGACGCCGAGAAGTCAGTCAATGCTTACAATACTCTGAAGGACTGGGGCATGCAGATCCTGCTGGGCACAGTTACTTCCACTCCCTGCACCGCAGTTGCTGCAGAGACAGCCAATGACCAGATGTTCCAGCTGACTCCTTCCGGATCTTCCCTGGACTGCATCGCCAACGACAACTGCTTCGCTGTCTGCTTCAACGATCCTCAGCAGGGCGCAAAGTCCGCACAGTACATCGCTTCCCACTTTGCGGATGCCAAGATCGCAACCATTTATGATTCTTCCACCCCTTACTCCGCCGGCATCGAAGCTACCTTCGAGGCAGAAGCAGAGACCCAGGGCCTGAACGTTGTTGCTAAGACTTCCTTCACAGTAGACTCCGCAACCGATTTCTCCGCTCAGATCCAGCAGATCAAGGATGCAGGCGCTGATTTCGTATTCCTGCCCATCTATTACACAGAGGCTTCCATCATCCTTCAGCAGGCTGCCGACGCAGGTCTTGCAGTTACCTATTTCGGATGCGACGGTATGGACGGTATCCTGGGCGTCGAGAATTTCGACACCTCTCTGGCAGAGGGCCTGATGCTGCTGACACCTTTCGCAGCCGATGCTACTGATGATCTGACAGTCAACTTCGTCACCAACTTCAAGGAAGCTTACGGAAATACTCCCAACCAGTTCGGCGCAGACGCCTATGACGGCATGTATGCTCTGAAGGCTGCCATCGAAGCTGCAGGCATCACTCCCGATGCTTCCACAGCAGACATCTGCGAAGCTCTGAAGGCATCCATCCAGACCATCTCCGTAGAAGGCCTGACAGGAACCATCACATGGGCTGCCAGCGGCGAACCCGACAAGGAGCCCAAGGCTGTCAAGATCGAAGGCGGCAACTACGTCTCCATCGAGGACTGATCGGATTTACGTCCGACAGCGCAGTTTATAAACGCAGCAGACGGCAGGCGCCCCCGAAAGGGACGCCTGCCTTAACATTAAAGGAAGAAACGATAATGGTCACATTCATTGAAAATCTCATCAATGGCCTCAGCATGGGCAGTATTTATGCCATCATCGCCATCGGCTATACCATGGTCTACGGTATTGCCAAGATGCTGAACTTTGCCCACGGCGATATCATTATGGTAGGCTCCTATGCCGCCTTCATTATGATCTCCACCCTGGGAGTGCCGGTTCCGCTGGGGATTCTGGGCTCTGTCATCATATGTCTGTGTCTGGGCATTATGATCGAAAAGATCGCCTATAAGCCTCTTCGCAACGCAGGTTCTCCCCTGGCGGTTCTGATCACGGCCATCGGCGTGTCCTATTTCCTGCAGAACGGAGCCATGCTGGTGTTCGGCTCCAATACCAAGAGCTTTACATCGGTCATTCCTGCCTCTATCCAGACAATGCAGATCGGTCCCTTCCAGGTCAAAGGCATCGCGGTGGTCTCTATTCTGACCAGCCTGATCCTGGTAGGCATCCTGCAGACATTCATCGGAAAGACCAGGCCGGGCCAGGCCATGCTGGCCTGTTCACAGGACAGGGCGGCAGCTTCTCTGATGGGAATTTCCGTCAATAATACCATTACCCTTACCTTTGCCATCGGCTCCGCCATGGCCGCCATCGCGGGCGTTCTCATGTGCTCCTATTCTCCCGCCCTGACGCCCACCACCGGCGCCATGCCCGGCATCAAGGCCTTTACGGCCGCTGTTTTCGGCGGCATCGGATCCATTCCCGGCGCCATGGTCGGCGGACTGGTCCTGGGCATTATTGAGCAGCTGAGCAAGTATTACATTTCGCAGCAGGTCTCGGACGCCATCGTGTTCGGCGTTCTGATCGTCATCCTTCTGGTCAAGCCTACCGGTCTTTTCGGCAAGGTCATCCAGGAGAAGGTATAAGAAAGGAGGAAGGGAATGAAAGAAAGAGCTGCACTCATTGACCGTACCTCCAGAAACGACTTTGTGACCTACGGTATGGTCATCGCCGCCTTTGTCATTGTCCAGATCCTGAGCAGTATGGGCGTTCTGACCAACCAGCTCCAGGGCCTTCTGGTGCCTCTGTGCGTCTACGCCATTATGGCAGTCTCACTGAATCTGGTGGTGGGTATCCTGGGCGAACTGTCCATCGGCCACGCCGGCTTCATGTGCGTCGGCGCCTTTGTCAGCGCCCTCTTCTCCAACCAGGTGGGCGGCGGCATGCCCTCCCTGCTGCGCTTTATCATCGCCATTCTTCTGGGCGGCATTTTCGCCGGCATCTTCGGATTTCTGATCGGCGTCCCGGTCCTCAGACTCAACGGCGACTATCTGGCCATCGTGACCCTGGCCTTCGGCGAGATCATCAAGAACATCATCAACGCCGTCTATATCGGTATTGACGGCAGCGGTCTGCACGCTTCCCTGACCAGCGCCAACAAGCTGGTGGATGCCGAGACCGGCGTCATTCTGATCAACGGCCCCCAGGGCATTACGGGAACCCCCAGGGATTCCTCCTTCCTGATCGGCATTCTTCTCCTTCTGGTATCCCTGGTCATCGCTCTGAACCTGACCCATTCCAGAGACGGAAGAGCCATCATGTCCATCCGTGACAACCACATCGCCGCAGAATCTGTGGGCATCAATATCACCAAGTACAAGCTGACGGCCTTTACCCTGTCTGCGGTGATCGCAGGCTTTGCAGGCGCCCTCTACGCTCACAACCTGGCTACCCTGACGGCCACCAGCGCCCGTTTCGGCTACAACATGTCCATCATGTTCCTGGTCTTCGTGGTCCTGGGCGGCATCGGCAACTTCCGGGGCGGCATCATCGCCGCGGTCCTGCTGACCCTGATCCCCGAGCTGCTCCGCTTCCTTTCCAACTACCGTATGCTCATCTACGCCATCATCCTGATCGTCATGATGATCATCAGCTGGAATCCCGCCTCCAGAGCCTTTATGGAGAAGCACAGACTGGGCGGACACCTCTTTAAAAAGAAAAACACTGCGGGAAAGGAGGGTGAGTAAGCATGGCACTCCTTGAAGTCAATCATCTGGCCATCCAGTTCGGCGGGCTCAGAGCGGTCGACGATTTCGATCTGACCATTGAAAAGGGCGAGCTCTACGGTCTGATCGGCCCCAACGGCGCCGGCAAGACCACCGTATTCAACCTTCTGACCGGAGAATACAAGCCCAACGAAGGCATCATAAAGCTGGACGGGGAAAACATCACCGGCAAGTCTCCCATCGAGATCAACAAGGCCGGCATCGCCCGTACCTTCCAGAATATCCGTCTGTTCAAGCAGCTGACCGTTCTTGACAACGTCAAGGTCGGCCTGCACAACCACTATCGGTATTCCACAGCCGCCTCCATTCTCCGCCTTCCCTCCTATTACAGGGTGGAAAAGGAGATGAACGAGAAGGCCTATGAGCTCCTTAAGGTCTTTCACCTGGACCTGGACGCTGACACCACCCTGGCCTCCAACCTGCCCTACGGCGCCCAGAGAAAACTGGAGATCGCAAGAGCCATGGCTACGGGGCCCAAGCTTCTTCTGCTGGATGAGCCCGCCGCAGGCATGAACCCCAACGAGACCCAGGAACTGATGGACACCATCAGCCTGATCCGCAAGGACTTCGGCATGACCATCCTTCTGATCGAGCACGATATGAAGCTGGTCTCCGGCATCTGCGAGAAGCTGACCGTACTGAACTTCGGCCGGATCCTGACCCAGGGGATCACAAAGGACGTGCTGGCAGACCCCGAGGTCATCAAGGCCTATCTGGGCGACGATTAATCACAGAAAACAGAGGAATAAGCAGATGGCTATGTTGCAAGTTACGGACCTGAAGGTCAATTACGGTGTCATCCCGGCCCTGAAAGGCATCTCCTTTGAGGTAAACCAGGGAGAGGTCATTGCCCTGATCGGCGCCAACGGTGCCGGCAAGACCACCACACTGCATACACTGACCGGCCTGATCCAGGCCGCGTCCGGAAAGATCGAATTTGAAGGAAAAGATATCACCAGGACCCCTGCCCACAAGATCGTTACCATGGGCATGGCCCATGTCCCGGAAGGCCGCCATGTCTTTCCGGATATGACTGTCTACCAGAACCTGATGCTGGGCGCCTTTACCCGCAGGGACAAGGCCGAGATCAGCGCCAACCTGGAAATGGTCTACGGCCGCTTCCCCAGACTGAAGGAGAGGGCAAAGCAGGTGGCCGGTACCCTTTCGGGCGGCGAACAGCAGATGCTGGCCATGGGCCGGGCACTGATGTCCAATCCCAAGATCATCCTGATGGACGAGCCCTCCATGGGCCTTTCCCCCATCTATGTCAACGAGATCTTTGATATTATCGAAAAGGTTTCCTCCGAAGGCGTAACGGTCCTCCTGGTGGAGCAGAACGCCAAGAAAGCCCTGACCATAGCGGACAGAGCCTATGTGCTGGAGACAGGGACCATATCCACCTCCGGCAGAGCGTCTGATCTGCTCCACGACGACGCCATCCGCAAGGCCTATCTGGGAGAATAAATCAGAAGGCCTTATGCAGGCGGTGCCGCTTGGAAGACACCTGTGATATACTGTAAGTGGCAGCAATCTTCACCAAGATAAGATTTGCAGAGATGATCTTTTTCAAAGATAAGACTGGGGGTCCATTATGGCTGACAATATTGTAATTGCAATCAATCGTGAATACGGAAGCGGCGGCAAGACCATCGGCGAGATGCTTTCAAAGGAGCTGGGCATTCACTATTATGACAAGGAGATCCTGCATCTGGCAGCCGATGTATCCGGCATCAATGAAGCCCTCTTCGTAGTAAAGGACGAAGACACAACGGCGCGGGCTTCTCTTTTCAGAGCCGCCAGCAAGGTCTACACGGGAGAACTGATCTCCCCGGGCAGCCGGGATTTTACTTCCGAACAGAACCTTTTCAATTACCAGGCCAAGGTCATCAAGACACTGGCCGAGACGGAGTCCTGCATCGTCGTAGGACGCTGCGCCGATTTCGTTCTTAAGGACTATGAGAACGTGGTCAGCGTATTTGTACACGCGCCCAAGCCCTTCCTGCTGGAGCAGGCGGCCAAGAAGAAGAATCTGACCGGGGCGGCCCTGGAGAAATACGTGGATCAGATCAACCGCAACCGTATGGAATACCATAACCGCTATACAGGACAGGAATGGTCGGACGCCCATTACTACGACCTCTGCCTCAATTCCTCCAAGCTGGGCTTTGCCAAATGCGTGGAGATCATCAAGGGTTATATCAAGGTCAAATACGGACACCTTCCCGAAAGAACAGAGT
>CAMOGQ010000169.1 GCA_946614165.1 uncultured Lachnospiraceae bacterium | reverse complement strand
AGGCAAAGTCCGCCATGGTATTGTAGACGGCCCCCATGACCTGGCCCACCGCGTTTACGTGGCGGGGATCGGGCCTGAGGCTTACCACCGCATGGCCGGGCTTTGCGTAGTCGATGGCGATCCCGGTGGTAAAGGTGGCGTATACGTCGTTCTTAAAATTCTCTCTGACCTCTTCCAGTGTCTTCATAAAGCCCTTTCTTTTCCTTCCTTTAAGGTTCCTCGGACCGGTCCTCAGAGGCCCTTCAGGGCCTGTTTCAGGGCTCCCGCGAATTCCTCCGGCATGTCCTTGGCAGTGTTGTGATAGCCCGGGAAGGAAAGGATCTCCCAGCCCGCAAGCTCCGCTCCGCTGACGGAGGAGGTGGCAAAGATGCTGCCGCTCCCCTTTTCCGTGACCGCCACCTTTACGGGGATCTGCAGGGCCCTGCATCTCTCAAGGCCCGGATCGTAGCCCTGAGCCTGGATCTCGTTCAGCTCTCCGTACATGAAATTCTTCAGGTTGGCAAAGGTCTTTTTCATCTCGGCAAGGCCCGCTCCGTCCCCGGAGGCCGGCGCTCCCGTGACCCGGGTAAAGGCCGGCATGGCCCGCTTGATCCTGCCCGCGGATACGTATTCGTTCAGCTCCCGGTTCCATTCCCGGAGCTTTGCCCTCTCCTCTTCGTCCCAGGCCAGGGAAGGCTCCAGAAGGACCATGCCCCTGACCAGGTCCGGATGACGGAAGGCCAGCTCCAGAGCGATGAGGCCCCCTGCGCTGTTGCCGAAGATCAGGGCCTTCCGGTCCGTGTACTTTAGAAGGACCCGGGCGGCGTCCTCCGCCTGGGCTCCCACGGAAAAGTCCTTAAAATCCTCTCCGGTGCTTCTGCCGTATCCTCTCCTGTCGTAGGTGATGACCTGATAGTCTCCCGCCAGGAAGGGAAGGCAGCCGTCAAAAAAACTTCCGTCGCTGATGATCCCGTGAATCATCAACAGGGGCGTTCCCGCCCCTGTCATTTCAGTGTAAAGATTCATAAGTTCTGTCTTACGCTTTCTCTAGAACTGCATGTATACAAATGATGACGCGTCAAATCCCGGTCCGTAGATGCCGAAGATCAGGATCGAGAAGATGGCGATATAAATGACTGCCCAGCGGAAAACAATGTTCTGCTTCGAGAGCAGCTCTCTCACAGACCCCTGCTCCTGCATGATGCTGATCCTCCAGACAAGCAGGAGGCCGAAGATGATCACCAGCCACTGGGAGGCGGTCAGGCCGTAGGTGAAAAGGCTCTGGTCAAAGAGGATCCAGGGCCGGAAGTCCGTGGCGATGCGGTGGAACAGTTCCCTGGTGTTGGCCAGGCTTCCGGGGCTGGTCAGAACGCGGCCGCCGGTAAAGATCAGGAAGGTCCGGATGGTCTGGAACCACTTCCATGAGGCAGCCTCGTCGTTGATGGCCAGGAATTTCTTCAGGCCGGTCAGTTCCGGTTCGAAGGCCGTGCTCAGGGTGATCAGAACACCGTAGTAGATGCCCCAGGCCAGATAGGTCTCTCCCGTACCGTGCCAGAGGCCCGTGCAGATCCAGGTGATCATGACGGGGATCACCACTGTCACGAATCTGGTGATCCTCTTGGGCAGGTGCTTTCCGTTGAACTTGTTGAGGCTCTTCATCCAGGGAGCGATGGTGATGGGATAGTAAACGTAATCCCTGAACCATCCGCCCAGGGTCATGTGCCAGCGGCGCCAGAACTCGGATACGGTCTTTGAGAAGAAGGGATGATTGAAGTTCTGCTCCAGCTCTATGCCGAAGATCTGGGAAGCGCCCCGGACGATATCCGTATAGCCGGAAAAGTCCATATAGATCATGAAGGAGTCACAGATCATGGCCAGAAACAGAAGGGAGCCCGGATGATCCATGGATCCGTTGTAGATCGTTTTAAGAAAAATGTTGAGCCTGTCCGCAATGACCAGCTTCTTGAAGAAGCCGTAGAGCATGAGCTCAAAGCCGAAGACCACCTGCCGGGAGTCGAATTTCACTTCCTTCTTCAGCTCCTGTCCAAGGAGACTGTATCTGGAAATGGGACCCTGCATGATGTGGGGGAAATAGATGGCGTAGAGGAAGAACCGGACCGGGTTCTTTTCATACTCGTATCTTCTCCAGTAGACGTCCAGGATGTAGCCCACCGTGGAGAAGGTATAGTAGGAAATGCCCAGAGGGACAATGACCCAGGCGGCGCTGTATTTCTCTAAGCCCGCTCCGCTGTTCAGATAGGCCGTCACATATTTGGTGAACTTGACTATGCACAGATAGCCGATGCAGAGAAAGACGGCCAGAAAGAGCCAGACGGCCGCCCGTCCCTGATACCTGGCCTTGATGGCCTTTTTCTGCTTTTTGTCCAGTCCCGGTGCGGAGGCCAGCTCCTTGCTCCTGGCATAGAGACGTCCGATCCTGACCGAGCAGATCCATACGATGAAAGATGTTCCGGCTATGAAAGGAATGAAGTAAAGGGCGCCCGAAATCACATAGAAGTAAAGACTGGCAGCCAGAAGGACCAGCCACCTGCCCCTGGGCGGACATATATAATAAAGAACAAATATTACAAATAGGAATGCCAGAAAGGCAAACGATGTAATTGCCATATAAACCTCATAAATAGAAGGCAGCCGTCATCCGACTGCCTTCCCTGTCTTTTCAATTACTGCCGGAGGATCACTCTTCCTCGATTTCCTGGACCATGTTCCAGATGGCGGCGACTGTGTCGAAGTTCTTGTTTTCCATATATTCCATGCCGATCTCAATATCGAATTCCTCTTCGATGGCGGAAATCATGGTGGCGATGTCGATGGAATCGATGATCTTGTTGGTAACAATGCCTTCTGCCGTCGCAAAATCCACGCCGGACTTCAAACCGCTTAAAATTGCAATGATCTTATCCATTTGTTTCTCCTTTCATTCAGGCAAGCTGCTCTCACTTGTCAAGCTTCGTATACAGGATCTTGCCGGCTTCGTTCTTGGGGATCTCGTCGATATAGCGGACCTCGAAAGCCGTTTCGCTCAGATGTGTCGTGGAAGCCAGGAATCTCCTGACCTCGTCGATCCTGCTCTCATCCGTGATATACGTTATCATCTTATCATCTACACCGGTAGATGCACAATCCACATTTTCAAAATGGGACCGGATCAGTCTGTCCGCCTCGTCCAGGTTGACGCGGTTTCCGAAGATCTTGAGGAATCTCTTAAGTCTTCCCACGATGTAGTAGAAGCCGTCTTTGTCGAACCGGGCCACGTCGCCGGTATGGAGGCAGCCGCCTCTCTCGTCTCCCAGGGCCAGGTCCTCTCTCTTCTGGGCATAGCCCAGTGTCACGTTGTCTCCGTAGTAGACCAGCTCGCCGGGCGTATCGGGCTGGGTGATGACGCTGTCGTCCGCGCCGATCAGTTCAAAGCGGCCGCCGGGAATGGCAAAGCCCATGCTGCCGTACTTCTCGATGCTGTACTCAGCGGGCAGGTAGCCCATGCGGGCCGTGGCCTCTGTCTGGCCGTACATAACGATGAACTGCTTGCCCTGGGCCTTTGCCCACTCGGCAAATTCCCGGTGAAGCTCGGGAGAGAGCTTGCCGCCGGCCTGGGTCATGTAGCGCAGGGACGGAAGCTTCATGCGGAAGAAGCGGACCTTCTTGAGCAGCTCATAGGTAAAGGGAACGCCGCCGAAGGAAGTGGCTTCGTTGTTTTTGAAGAAATCCCAGAAGGGCTTCATCTGCATGGACTGGGAAGTCATAAGAAGGGTGGCTCCCGCTGCCAGGTGGGTCTGTACGATGGACAGGCCGTAGGTATAGTTCATGGGCAGGGTGGTGATGGCCCTTTCGGTTTCATCGATCTTCAGGTACCGGATGATGGACTCCGTATTGGCCTGGATGTTCTTATAGCTCTGACGGACCAGCTTGGGGCTGCCGGTGGAACCGGAGGTGGTCAGAAGAAGGCCCAGGTCGGGATACAGCTCGATGGGGTCCGGATTTAAAGCCCTGGCCAGCACATATCCGTAATCCTCGAAGAAGGGCTCGTAGTCCTCAAATCTCCCTGCCATATCCGCAGGATAGTAGAGATACATGGGCCTGTATACGGAAAGAAGGTTGGTCAGCAGGCCGTCTTCGATCTTGCGGTCCAGAAGAAGGGGCACGGTGCGGCCGCGCAAAAATCCCATATAGCCCATGGGGGAGCCTGCGGTATTCTCGCACAGGCAGATGGCCATCTGCCTTGCTTCCACTTTTGTTTTAAATGCATCCGCCCATCTGTCCAGACAGTCATAGGACACCTGCTGCCCTCTGTCGTCGATCAGGGCAGTCCTTGTGCCGAATGCAGAAAAATCATCAAAGAAATATTTCATGAATGCCTCCGTTAATTCTCGTACTGCAGCACCTTGATGAATTCCGCGTCTCTGAGCGCGCTGCTGACGCGGGATGTGCTGTGGGAAACAGTATGGCTGCCCCAGCCTGTGGTGGCGTCGAACACGTCACAGAAATTGATGGCCGCCACGTCCACGAAGATCCCCATCTCCTTGTCATAGACGGAAATATTCAGGCCGTTGCTGTTCCGGCACATGCTGTTGCCGTCCACCTGGATAGAAGTGGTGGAGCCGGAATAATAGCCGGCGCTGGTCATGTCCACCACGGATCCGTTATCCAGGGTATAGGTATAATTCAGAAGCCGGTTGGTCACCGCTTCGTATTTTACGTCTCCGCCGTCGATGACAGCGATCAGGGACCGCCTCATCTTAAGCTCGTTGTCCCAGTCGATCTGAAGCCCCAGATTGGACAGGGCCTGGGCCTCCTCGGGCATAAGTCCCGTGCGCATGTCATATTTGACCGTCATCAGGATGGTATAGCGGCTGCTTCTTTCCGCCAGTATGTTCAGGTATTCAATGGGATCCGATTCGATCTGGAGCTGCACCAGGTCAAACATCTCATTGTAATAGGGAACATAGTTCTCATAGGTCAGGTTGGCGTTCTCCTCCAGGGAATAGCGGTCCTTGAGGTAGGCGCCCAGATAGCGGGACACCTTGCTGGTGCCGTTGGCGTTGAGGTGCATGCCGCCGTCATAGAAATCCCTGGTGACGTCTATGCCCAGATCCGCGTCGTACTGGAGATCCAGGAAATCGATGCCGCAGCGGTCCGCCACTTCCTTTACCGCGTTGTACCTGAACTTGGTCCATGCGGAGGTATAGGAAATGGGGGAGATAATGGTGGGGATCTTGGTCAGAAGGAGAGTGGCTCCGTTCTGTTCGCACAGGTCTCTGAGCTTCACAAGATACTCCACGTTGTTTTCCACGATCTCGGTGGAATAGATGTCCTCATCCGTTTCATAGGCGGTGCGGATGCCGTTCTCATAAACATACACATCCCTGACGCCGTTGACCGCCATCAGCTCTGCGGCCAGGGCATTGACGCCGAACAGAGGGGTGGAGCCGCCCACCAGGACAGAGCCCAGATGGTAGCCCGCGGTATAGTCATCCTTATAGGCAAAGTAATCCCTGAAATCCGACTCGCCGATCTCGTTCCAGCGGGAATGATACTGGAGGAAGGGAATAAAGCAGCTGATAAAACGCTCCGTGGTATCCTCGCTCCTGAGGATGGTGCCCGTGTCGTTGCCCAGGTCCGTCATTTCCGCGTAGGCCCTTGCCATCTCCACCTTGGTCTCATTCATGGGCAGAGAGTCCAGGATATAGCGCATGGAGACGTCGAAGTTCCTGCTGGTGACGCCGGAGAAGAAAAGAGAGCTGACGTCCAGGACGATGACTTTCGGATCCTGGGTGCGGAAGGCTTCCTTTGCAAGAAAATAGGACCCCTCCAGAGTCTGGATCGAAGTTCCCAGGTTATAGGAAACGATCTTGTTTTCCTGATAGATCTCCAGGGGAGAAACGCCTCTCATCATATGGCTGGTCCCTAAAAAGATGACCTGCTCTATATTTTCATCAAGATTTTCGAATGCGGTGATCTGTGTATATATATTTTCCGTCGTATTGGG
>CAMOGQ010000168.1 GCA_946614165.1 uncultured Lachnospiraceae bacterium | reverse complement strand
AATCTTTGTATAGATTTATTGTATTCCCTTATCGGCTGTTTTACAACCGCAATAACAGAGCAAAAGCAGGTTATAAACAGCCGGTAGGTGCATCTTGTGGTCCACTGGAGATATTAAGTACCAGAAAATTCATCAGCAACCCGAACCATAAGTCCTCTAGCAAAGCTGGCAGTTCGCGACAGTGTCTGATGTTCATTTCGCTGTCTTACTTAAAAATCAAAAAAACAAAAGAAAACCGGGACTTTTCAGTCCCGGTCAATGCGCGTCCGCGAGGTGACTCGAACACCCGACCTACCGCTTAGGAGGCGGTCGCTCTATCCAACTGAGCTACGCAGACAATTTATGATGTTCCTTAGAGGAACGTTACTATTATACACACTTTTCCCTACAATGGAAACCCTTTTTTTAATTAAAATGGATTTCTCCCTGCATCCAGACGATTCCCCTGAACCTTCTGCCCACTTCTGGTTCCCCGTAAAGGTCTCTCTCATTGATGCACAGTGAAAAATGCATGCGGTTGCAGTCTATGGTCATGACATATACCTTTTCCAGGGTATATGGATTCTTTGTCAGTCGGCAGGATACGATCTCTCCAAGGATGGAATACAGATCACATTCCACGCCGGTGGGCATAAAATAATTATCCACCAGTGTATACATGTCTTCCGTCTGCACCTTGCCGATCAGAACAGAGTAGGCGTCCATATCCTTGAGGGTCAGATCCCGGATGGCGTCCTCGTTCCCGCTCCTGGCCTTGTCCATGAGGGCATTCCTGGCCCTGTAGTTGGATTCCTCGATCTGAAGATCCTGCTCTGTCTTCATGATGGGCATGAGGATAGTCCCTTCCACGGACAGAGCGGACAGGGCGGCGCTGGTCACAGGCTTTTCATTCCGGTATATTTCCGTGGCCTTTATATAGTCCACAACATTCCGCAGTCTGAAGATCAGTGTCATGCCAAGCTTTAAGTCATCCACCACGCCGGCAAAGGAACACCCGTCGATCCTGGGCTCTATGGTGATTTCTTCCGTGGTGCTGATCTTTCCGTTGGCCATGTAAGGATACATGTCCATGCAGTCGAACTCATCGTCTTCGTCATATATGCCCAGAATGGCAATGCCGTAGCCGTCCCCCAGATCCATGCGCAGTTCTGTCAGCATTTCCTCTGAGTCCGGGCTCATGGAGGTATAAGCACGGTATGTAGGCTTATTCAATATATCATCCAGAAGGTTCAGCCTGTCCAGATTTTTCATAGGCTCGGAAAAGCCGATCGCTCTGAAATAGGTGTGCATAAAATTTTCCTGTATATCAGAATGTTTATTCAGGTCTGTAAGAAAGTGCCTGCCGCCGGTCCTCCGGAAGCAGGCACAAAGCTTTTACTGTTCGGGACGGATCTCTGTCTGGCCGCCCATGTAAGGCTGCAGAACCTTGGGAATGGCTACGCTTCCGTCAGCACGCAGGTTGTTCTCGAAGAAAGCGATCAGCATTCTGGGAGATGCAACAACGGTGTTGTTCAGAGTATGAGGAAGGTAGATTTTTCCGTCTTCGCCCTTGACTCTCATCTTCAGTCTTCTGGCCTGGGCGTCGCTCAGGTTGGAGCAGGAACCGACTTCGAAATATTTCTTCTGTCTGGGAGACCATGCTTCCACGTCGCAGGACTTGACCTTGAGATCTGCCAGATCGCCGGAGCAGCATTCCAGAGTCCTGACAGGAATATCCAGTGTCCTGAACATCTCTACGGTATAAGCCCACATCTTGTTGTACCAGTCCATGGACTCTTCCGGTCTGCAGATAACGACCATCTCCTGCTTTTCAAACTGATGGACACGGTATACGCCGCTCTCTTCGATGCCGTGGGAACCGATCTCCTTGCGGAAGCAGGGAGAATAGCTGGTCAGGGTCAGAGGCAGCTGCTTCTCGTCGATGATCTGGTCGATGTACTTTCCGATCATGGAATGCTCGGAGGTGCCGATCAGATACAGATCTTCGCCTTCGATCTTGTACATCATGGCTTCCATTTCCGCAAAGCTCATAACGCCGGTCACAACAGCGCTTCTGATCATGAAGGGAGGAATATGATAGTTGAAGCCCTTGCCAATCATGAAATCCCTTGCGTAGGCCAGAACGGAGGAATGCAGCCTTGCCACATCGCCCATCAGGTAATAGAAGCCCTTGCCTGCTACGCGGCCGGCGGATTCCTTATCCAGACCGTTCAGGGAATTGAGGATCTCTGCATGATACGGAATTTCAAAATCCGGAACCACAGGCTCGCCGAATCTTTCGATCTCCACGTTCTCGCTGTCATCCCTGCCGATGGGAACGGAAGCGTCGATGATGTTGGGGATCAGCATCATATCCTTAAGGATGATCTCATCGGCTTCAGTCTTGATGCGGTCCAGTTCCTGAAGACGTTCTTCGTTGGCAGCGACCTGAGCCTTCTTGGCATCCACTGCCGCCTGGGCTTCTGCAAGAGCCGCGGCGTCACCGGACTTCTCAGCCTTCTTAAGCTTACCCATCAGAGGACCGATCTCCTTGGAGATCTTATTTTTATCCCTGCGGATTGCGTCAGCCTCGGACTGGGCGGCGCGGGTCTTCTTATCCATTTCGAGAACTTCGTCTACCATGGAAAGCTTGTCATCCTGGAATTTCTTCCGGATATTTTCTTTTACGATTTCAGGGTTTTCTCTCAAAAATTTAATGTCGATCATTTCATTTCCCTCTTTATATAAATTTATAAATTTGCAGATACAGTCACGGGGTGTATTATATCACGTTTTTTCTTTGAATCATACTTTTCGATTCAATAGTCCTGTTTGAAATTCAGAAGAAAAGATCTGTATGAAATTATTTAGAACTTATGTTCTGATTATCATTCCGACAGCTTTTCTATGATCCTGTCCAGATCCTCCGTACTGTAAAAATCAATTTCCAGCCTTCCTGTTTTATCACCTTTTGACCGGATGGCTACCTTTGTCCCCAGAGAGGATTTGAGTTTCTTTTCTATATCCCTGTAGATGATTTCCAGGGAAGCATCCTTCTGGACCTTCTTTCTTTCAGGTTTCGTCTTTCCCAGATTTTTGATCAGGTTTTCCGTCTCGCGTACGCTGAGACTGTTTTCCAGGATCTGCTGCGCCAGGGAGTACTGAACCTCCCCGTCCTCCAGGCCGGCCAGAGCCCTGGCATGTCCTGCCGTCAGCTGATTTTTCACGACCATCTCCTGGACACGTGTCTCCAGCTTCAGAAGACGCATGGAGTTGGCAATCACGGACCTGCTCTTTGAGACCTTTCCTGCAATGTCCTCCTGGGTCAGACCAAACTCATCCGAGAGCCGTCTGTAGGCCCTGGCCTCCTCCATGGGGTTCAGGTCCTCTCTCTGCAGGTTTTCGATCAGTGACAGCTCCATGACTTCCTGGTCGGTATAATCCCTGATGATCACCGGCACCTCTTTGAGGCCCGCCTTCATGGAGGCCCGCCATCTGCGTTCTCCTGCTATGATCTCGTAGTAGTCTTTTCTTTTCTGCACCAGGATGGGCTGCAGGAGTCCGTACTGTCTGATGGAATCCGCCAGCTCTTCCAGGGCAGCGTCATCGAAATATTTTCTGGGCTGACTGCGGTTGGGTTCGATCTGTGACAGCAGAAGCTTTGTCTCTGCAGGTTTTTCTATGATCTTTACCACTGGCGCTTCTTCCCTGGGGGCAGGTTCCGTGAAAACTGCTTTTTCTGAAGATACTTCTGCCGAAGGAGCTTTTGCTTCTTCCGCACTGTCCTCCTCTCCGAAAAAGGTCTCTGTCACATGTCCTTTTTCATCGGAATTCATTTCTTCGAGGTTCTGTTTTCTGGGAGCCTTCTGCGGGATCAGGGCATCCAGGCCTCTTCCCAGTCCTCCCTTTCTTCTTGATGCCATAGCCTTCCTCCATGCCCTGTCTTTAAGAATTCAGATCCGCTTCTTCAGCACTCACTGCCGCTTCTCCCATGACTTCCATGGCAAGATTCCTGTAGGCTGCGGCGCCGGCAGATTTGGGTTCGTAGGTGGTAATGGGTTCTCCGTAGCTGGGTGCCTCGGCCAGGCGGATATTTCTGGGAATCACTGTCTGATAGATCTTCTGATCTACATTTTCCTTTACGTTTTCCACCACCTGCTGGGACAGATTTGTTCTGCCGTCGTACATGGTAAAAACGATTCCCTCGATATCCAGCTTTGAATTCAGTCTGGCCTTGACCAGGTTGATGGTATGGATCAGCTGGCTTAATCCTTCCAGAGCATAGTATTCGCACTGAATAGGAACGATGACCGTATCGGAAGCCGTCATGGCGTTGACCGTCAGCACGTTCAGAGAAGGGGGACAGTCCAGAAGCACGAAGTCATAATCGTCCCTTATATAATCCAGGGCGTCTCTTAAAATGAATTCTTTGTACTCAATACCGATCAGTTCAATCTCGGCGGCTGCCAGGTTGATATTGGAGGGGATCATATCCACTCCGGGATAGATATCGTGAAGGATTGCTTCATTAACTGTACATTCGTCCAGAAGCAGCTCATATACGGTATTTTCCTGCTCATTCTTATCCACGCCGAATCCGCTTGTGGTATTGCCCTGGGGATCCACGTCCACGATCAGTACTTTTTTGCCGGCATCCGCCAGCGCTGCCGTCAGATTGATGGATGTCGTTGTTTTTCCGACCCCGCCCTTCTGATTGGCTATAGAAATAATCTTGCCCATTCATATCCTTCTTTCTGTCATCAAAAGCTTTCCCTTCCACAGGAACTGCGGAAAGAAACAGCCGTATCTAATTATTTAAAGATTGTTTCACGTGAAACATTTTCATGTGAAACGATCACAGGGGCTCTCTGGAGGGAGTGCCTGCTTTTCTCGGATATTTTGAGGAAGTCTGTCTGACCTTTCTGATCAGCAGCATGCTTCTTGAATAGTCCGTATCCGGAAGAATAAAGGAAACATTCTTCTCGATCTTTCCTCCCAGTATACCTATGGCCTTTTCTCCCGCTTTCAGTTCTTCCTCTATCTTTTCGGATTTGTATGGAATAAAGGCTCCCCCCTGCTTTACAAAGGGCAGGCAGTATTCCGACAGCGTACTGATATTGGCGACAGCCCTGGAACAGCACAGGTCATAGCTTTCCCTGAATTTTTTATTTCTGGCCAGTTCCTCTGCCCGGCCGTGAACGGTTTCCACGTTGGACAGTCCCAGAATTTCCACAGTTTCCGACAGGAACTTTATTCTCTTGTTCAGTGAATCCATCAGAGTGACCTGCAGGGAAGGAAATGCGACAGCCAGGGGAAGACCTGGAAACCCGGCTCCGGTCCCCACATCGATCAGCTTCATGCCGTTCATCATTCTGTCTTTTTCCAGTACGGCCGTGATGGTAAGACTGTCCAGGAAATGCTTTACATAGATTTCTTCAAAATCCACGATGGCTGTCAGATTCATGACTTGATTCCAGCGTACCAGATTTCTGTAATACTGATAGAGCTGATCCAGCTGACGATTGGAAAGAGAAAGACCGAATGACTCCAGTCCCTTAAGAAGATTTTCTTCCGCTTTTTTTCTGACTGCCGCATCCGGCTCCGGAAGATAATCCGGAACTTCTTCATGCCTTGTCGCTTTCCCTGTCAATGTTTCACGTGAAACATCTGCAGCAGGGTTATTACCGTGAATTATCTTTTCTTTTGTTTTTGGCCCTGTCTTTTTTTTCTGTTTGTCTGCCATTCCTGTTTTCCAAGTTTAATAAATATGTTTGATCTCTACGCCTTCCAGATGGAACTGATTTTTAAATTTCGCCATGTCATCCTCTGTTCTGATGAGCATGACTTCGTGGAAACGGCCGGTTTCCTTATCTACAAACCCTGCCACCTTTTCGCCGGTGCAGATGCTGCTCCTGACGGCAGGAGATTCCTGTTTCGGATGATATACATAGACAGTTTCTGATTTTGACTTCGGTTTTCTTATTCCAAACATCATTTACCTCCCATGCACGATCATTATTTTCAGGTAAAAACAGTCTACCACAAAACCTGGTCTCTGTGAAATACAACTCAGAATCTAAATACAGACCCGTTGTTTCACGTGAAACA
>CAMOGQ010000167.1 GCA_946614165.1 uncultured Lachnospiraceae bacterium | reverse complement strand
TTTCCCTCCGGGGATCCTCTCCTATCCGCTTTCTGGTCTCCGGTCCTGATACAAAACAAAAACCATCCCCTTCGGAGACGGCCGCAGACGGCCCCTCTCCGAAGGGTTTTTCTTTTTCAGGCATGTACAAGGGACCATCTGCCGGAAGGAAATCCTTCCGCCTGTGAGAGTCTTCCTCCTCTCCCCGCCGCCCCGGAAAGCGGTGTCAAATCTTTCATCCGTTTATTACCAATAATCCGTTCATCCGATCCCGCTGCTCCATTTTACATTTGCCGGAAAATTCTGTAAGATAGTCAGTAGAAAATAAGAGCAGGGCAGAAATGCCAAAAGTGCTCAATCGGAGAAGGAACTGACAGATGGAAAAAGAAATCAGAGCAGAAGATCTGCAGAGATTTGAAGATCTCTTTAACGAAAGCAAAGTCAGCCAGGTAGCCATGAACGCCGTCGCCCACGCCGGCGTCCTGGACGCGGCCAGGAACGTCAGCGTGGAAAGGAACAATCCCTTTGCCTTCAGCATCGAAGTGGATGCCGGAAAGGTCTGCGACCAGAAGCAGTCCGGCCGCTGCTGGATGTTCGCGGCCCTGAACGTCATGCGTCTTAGCCTCATGAAGAAGCTGAACCTGGACAACATGGAGCTGTCCCAGAACTATCCCCTTTTCTATGACAAGCTGGAAAAGGCCAACTATTTCCTGGAAAACATGCTGGAGACCCTGGACGAGCCCAGAGAAGGCAGGGTGGTAAGCTTCCTGCTGCATGATCCCCTGGGAGACGGGGGACAGTGGGACATGTTCCGCAGCCTGGTGGAAAAATACGGGGTCGTTCCCAAGGATCTGATGCCGGAAACGGCGGTCTCCTCCGCAACGGCGGTCCTCCGCAAATATATGACCACCAAGCTCAGGGAGTACGCCTGCGAGCTCCGCACCGCCCATGAGGCCGGCGAAGATATGGACTCCCTGAGAGCCCGCAAGGACGCCATGATGGAGACCATCTACCGCATGCTCTGCATCGCCCTGGGAAAGCCCCCTGTGCGCTTTACCTGGGAGACCAGAGACAAGGATAAAAACTTTATCCGCATCGCCGATATCACCCCCCAGGAATTCTTCCGCACCTATATCGGCTGGAACCTTAAGGATATGGTCACCGTGATCAACGCTCCCACAAAGGACAAGCCCTACGGCCATACCTATACGGTGCAGTATCTGGGCAATGTCCGGGGCGGCGCCTATCCCGTCAAGTATCTCAATCTCCCCATGGACGACCTCAGGGATCTGACCATCCGCCAGCTGAAGGACGGACGCCCTGTCTGGTTCGGCTCCGACGTGGGCCAGTTCTCCGACAGAAAAGGCGGCTACCTGACCACCGACGCCTATGATCTGGGCGGGCTCTTCTCCACGGATTTCCCCATGACCAAGGAGCAGAGACTGGACTACGGCGAAAGCCTTATGACCCATGCCATGGTCATCACCGGCGTGGACCTGGACGAAAACGGAAAGCCCCTCCGCTGGAAGGTGGAGAACAGCTGGGGCAAGGAACGGGGCCGGGACGGCTATTATGTCATGAACGATGAATGGTTCGGCGAGTTCTCCTACCAGATCCTTCTGGACAGGAAGTACTTCTCTCCTGCCCAAAGCGAAGCCTTCGACAAAGATCCCATCATTCTCCCTCCCTGGGATCCGATGGGAAGCCTGGCACAGAGCCTGTAAAAAACAGATCCTAGTCATTGCTTTTTATCCGCCGGCAGAGCCTCCCGCTCTGCCGGTTCTCTTATATTCAGATTTGTGCCTTTTTATCTCTTCCTTTCTCTCCTGTCCCTGACCAGCCCCTGAAAAGCAAAAACCGGGACTTTCGTCCCGGTTCAGCCATTTTTGTCTGTGCGATTGTTTTTCTGCTTTCTTACTCCAGCAGCTTTTTTGCACAGCGGTAAGTAAGATCATAGGCAGACATATATACATAAGGGATCCCGGCCAGGGCCATGGATTCCTTCTGCTTGTCGGTAACAGCGGTATAGGGATAAATGCCGTAAATGAAGGGGAAGAACCCGTAAAGGAAGTCCTGCCGGTCCTGATCCGTCATGTCGGGACAGAACTTTTTCAGCATCCTGTCCACCGCATCCAAAGTGGCCCCGTAGGATTTTTTGAATTCCACCAGGTTCTCCATCCGGCTGTTGGCCTCCATGTCAAAGTGGTTCATGCTGAGGATCTTCAGCATCTGGGGCTGGGCGCTGATGGTCCGGGCCAGCGTTTCCGCCACCTGGTCCCTGGTCATGGAATCATAGCTTTCCATGATGCGGTCCAGTTCCTCGGTCCATCTCCAGTACTCTCTCTGAAGGATAGCGAGGAAGATCTCCTCCTTGGTCTCGAAATAGTTATAGATGGAAGGCCTCGAAAAGGAGGTATAGCGGGCGATCTCCTTAATGGTCACTTCCTTAAAGCCCATGGTCTTATAGAGGGTCTCGCAGGCGCTTATGATCTCTTCTCTTCTGGCATTTGTCAGTTCGGGGGAACCCTTTGGCATAATGGTCTGCTCCTTTATGATTTTTGTTTACTATAACACAATTCTGTCTCCGTGTCAGTTTAAATGAAAGGCCGCTGCACTGTGAAAATGCAGCGGCCCACTTTTTACTGTTGAGTATCTTTAAGAGAATTCAGATCCGCGCTTCCTTTGCAGGAGCCGGAACTGTCAGGCCTTATTTTTTCCGCTTCTGATAACCTCTGATGGTCAGAACCTCCAGTGCTCAGATGGCCAGGCCCAGGATTACATCAATGGCAATGGCTGCGATCTGCCACTTGTGAAGGCCGGGATTGATGGCATCCTCGGAATAGGCACGGCTGTTGACAACGGTGTACATCAGGTTTTTGCAGGCCCTGCGCATTGCCAGAAGAGATGTGGCGCTGGTGGTATCCGCCACAAAGTTGGAAGCCATGGGATAGGCTACCAGAGCGGCGTCGTTTCCGTTGCGGATCATCTGGTCGGAGTTCATAAAGCCGTTGCCGATGAAGTAGTCGGTCAGGCAGAAGCCTTTGTAGCCCCATTCGCCGCGGAGGACTGTGTTGAGCAGGGCATTGCAGGCGGAAGCCCAGGTGGTGCCGATATAGTTATAGGCGGACATGACCGCCTTGGCATGGCCTTCCTTGACAGCGATCTCGAAAGGCTTCATAAAGACTTCGCGAAGGACCTGCTCGCAGCACCAGGCACCCAGAGCGATCTTTGCGGTGGTTTTCATGATTTTTGTACTTTCCCTTCACCTGTCTTTTTTCTGACACAGTGTCAGCAATCAGACTATAGCATCATTTTGACACTGTATCAATATATACAGGACATTTATCCTTACAATTTTACAAAAAAATGTCATCCGAACGGGCGCCTGCCCGGTTTCTTCCCGATTCCCATAAAAAACACTGCCCGGATCCGGACAGTGTCTTTCATGTCTTTAAGTATATTTTATGTTCGTCTGACAGCGGTTTTCAGATTGTTTTTTCAATGACCTGCGAGAGAGATGTCTGACAGGGCCCAGCCTTCCACTACGCGGACGCCGATGGGTTCGGGATTTTCCTTGAACTTGACGAACTCCATGGTGTTCTGAAGGATCTCGTCTCCTGTATCCAGGTTCCTGATCTTTACGGTATAGCGGATAGCGCACCAGTCATCCTTTATGATCATGTTCTCGAAGTTGCCAAGGTCCATGGTGAAGTGCTTGAAGAGCTCGCCCATGGCGTCCTTGTACTGCTGCAGAGTCAGTCTGACCTGACCTCTGGGGCCGGGAATGTTGTAGCAGGCGTCAGGCTCGTACAGTGTGTTGCACCACTCCAGCCATCCGTCATAGCCGCCGTTCCAATTGTTGAAGCCGCGGAACAGTCTGTCCCTGATCTTCTTTTCAATATCCTTTTCGATAGGTGCTCAAATCTTACTTCTGTTACTGCCATTTTGCTTTCCTTCCTTTCTGATGACTTTTTTTCCCCGGGACCAGCCTTATGAAATGCCTCTTTCCTGTGAAACTCTGTTTAAAGTACAGATTGTAAATGAGCCTTCCCGGTACGTCATTCACGTTACCGGACTTAATGATTCGTATTTAGGGATATCCGGTAAAAATGCCCTGTAGAGAAGGCTGTAATTTCGCGGTTAATTCATTCTGTATTTTTCTTTTTCAGACATAAAGAAAGGGGCTGCCAAAAGACCGCCCCCATTCAGACTCTTTTCCTGTCTGCTTTTTCGATTCCATTTTCCTCTCCGGATGTGTCAATGAAAGAGGAATTTATTCTTCCTTCTTTCCTGCTGCGGCATCTTCCCCATCCTCCGGGGAGATTCCGAGCATCTCCAGCATCTCGCTGTTTCTTTCCAGCATGTTCCAGATCCCGTCCTGGGAAAGCACGCCCCGCCTCAGCTTCTCCGGGAACTTTCCCGCCTCCTCCATGGCAAGGTCCTCCTTCCACTGAGGCCCCGTGTAGTAGGCTTCCAGCCTGCGGATCTGGGCCTGGAAATCCCTGTATTCTTCGATCTTCTTTTCCAGATCGTCCATCTTCTGCAGAGCCCTGCCCAGGATGCTTTCCATCTCATAGATGTGCTGCGGTACGTTTTCTCCTGCCAGGCGGCTCTCAAACCTCTTTTTCTTTGATTTATAGCGATGCTCTATTTCATAGTCCGGGATCCAGATCTCCGCCTGGTCGATCCGGTCAAAGACCAGCTGCAGAGCTTCTTCGTCGGAAAGCCCTTCCCTGACCTGCTTCCTGTATGCTTCGTACATCCAGTCGGATATTTTCGTTTTCTGCTTTTCCTTCAGCTGGGAATAGCTTTTATCTGCCTGCAGCAGCTTTCCGCCCGCCTTAAAATGTCTGCTCATGATACCATCCTCCCGCCAAGTCTTCCGGTAAAACTCTCCGCCTGTCAGTGCCCGATCTCATAGATCTCAATATAAAACCCATCCTCTCTGTCGACCCCTTCCGCCACGAACTGGTTCCTGTGCAGGTAGGGAGCCAGCAGAGAAGAATCCGTATAAAAGGCAGGGACCGTCCTGAAGGGCACAGGGCCGGCCGCCTCGCTGAACCAGCCGTTGTTTTCAATGTAGATATGGGCCTCTGTTCCCTGGCCATCCTTTCCTGTCAGCATATATCTGGCCGACATATGGCGGACGCCTGCCGCATTGACGATCTGGGTATCCACGCCGCAGGGCTCCACGATGCCCGTGAAAATATCGCTTTCCACGCTTCCCTTGAAGGGGATCATCAGTACTTCGGCATTTTCCCCCTTCATATGCACCGACGGGCCGTTCATCTCGATTTTGATGGACATGACAGGCTTTCTTTCCACTGTTTTCTCCTTCCGGCCTTACCGCATTCCCAAAGACGCCTTTCCCAAGGATCCCTATCCCCCAGGGCATGATTTCTTTTCCATGCTCACAGTATAACAGACACAGCCTGCCTGTGTATCCTGCACTTACTAATTCAGTTTTTTCCCTGTGCCCTGAGGCCGACTGTCTTCAGTGTCCGCAGGACTGCACAGCCAAAGCAGCCGGCCCCCCGTCACAGATGAGGAGCCGGCTGCCATTGCCGGATAAATGATTCTGCTGTTCTTATTTTTCTTTATGCTTCACTTCTGTCTTTTCTTCTGAACCCGGCAAGAGCTGCCAGGGATGCGGCAAAGAGGCTCAGCCATGCGGCAGGGGAAGAAGTATCTCCTGTCTTTGCGCCCTTTGAGTTTCCATTGCCGGATCCGGTCTTCTTCGTCTTCGAAACTGAAGTTCCTCCGGAAGCAGCCGGTTTCTTCTCTGCTTCCTTAACAGTAAAGTTCGTGGATACCTGGCCGTATTCGTAGACCACCGTCAGATCATGGTTTCCGGTCTTCAGGCCGTCCAGGTAAGAGGCATCCAGACTGAAGAGGGAAGATCCCTGCTCTGCGTCATAGTCCGCCAGATCAACGGACTCTCCGTCGATGATCAGATCTGTGAAGAAGGGCAGGTCGCCGTTGACGCCGAAGTCCAGACCACTGCCGGATTTCTTTGTGACTGTTTCATTCTCGCCGTAGAGGAAAGCCAGCAGCTCCTGGCACCTTTCCTTTGCCGCCTCGAGATTCGCTTCGGCATCGGAGAGGGATTTCTGTGCAGCTTCCAGCTCTGCGGCCGCTTCATCCGCTTCCGCGATCCTGTCGTTGGCTTCCTT
>CAMOGQ010000166.1 GCA_946614165.1 uncultured Lachnospiraceae bacterium | reverse complement strand
TTTATCCGCCGCCTTGCGGAATACGAAAAGATGAGTGATGAGGTCGTGGCTACCAGGGAGCTTCTCCGGGAGTGGATCTTTGAGAAGGGAAAGGCGGAGGTCCTCTTTGCCTGCCTGAATGGGAAGGAGATCGGCTTTGCCCTCTTTTTCCATAACTTTTCCACCTTCCTGGGCCGGGCCGGCATCTATCTGGAGGATCTCTATGTCCTGGAGGAATACCGGGGCCGGGGATACGGGAAGGCCCTTCTGAAAGAGCTGGCCCGCACCGCCTGCGAAAGGGGCTGCGGCCGTCTGGAATGGTCCTGCCTGGACTGGAACAGAAACTCCATCGACTTCTATCTGTCACTGGGGGCGGTAAAGATGGACGAGTGGACCGTCTACCGCATGGCAGGGGAGACTTTAAAGAAGTTCGGAAGCTGATTTGCTAAAAATAGGAAAGAATGCCGTATGAACAGGATCCTTGCACAGATCAGACAGACCATGGCAGATGCCGCATCAGAGTTTCTGGGGGAAGACTATCCCGGCTCCATGGAAGATCAGGGGGCCGTTTTCTACATGAACGGAAAGAACGGGACGGAGTTTGACTGGTTCGTCAACGACAGGCTTCCCTCCTTCATGATGTTCTATGACGACGAGGAGAACCTGGGAGCCGTCAAGGCCATGGTCTATAAGGACGGGACCCTCTTTCTCTATGTCTACGAAGACAGGGGAAGGAGTCTGAAGCAGGAGTTCTCCGGAAAAACGGGCTTTGAAGAAAAGGAGCTCCTTTCTCTTGCGGTCCTTTTAAGGACGGCCGCCGATGACAGAAGGATCTGGGATGCGGATATTGAAAAGATCCCGTCGGATGCGGCGCCGGGCCCCGGCGCCGCAGAAGACTTCCTTTCCCACGAAAAGTATTACGGGGAGATGCGGATCCGGAAGATGCTCCTGTCCCGGAGGGCCTATGTTTCGAAGAAGATCGCCGAGGAGGGCTGGAAGGCAGGATATATCTGCCGGGACGAGCCCCTGAATGAAAGGGACAGCGGCTGGTCCTTCATGGCCGGCAATGAGGACGAGGCCTATGTGAACGACGCCGCGAACCTTGTCCTGATGACCATCCATCAGTTCCTGGATCTTGACAGGGACGTGTGGAAATATATTCATCATCCGGCCGGCACCAGGATGGTCCGCATTTCGGACTCAGAATTCGACTTTGACGCTCCGGGAAAGGAGATCTTTATGGCAAAGCGGGACAAGAGCTGAAAAAAGGCAGATGAATGTCACATCTTTGCCCGCATGTGTCTTTTTCCCCCTGCTTTCTGTTATGATAGGGGCTGCGGGACTTCCGGGCAGACCGGCCCGGAAAGGAAGGAGATCATCATGACAGAATTCATTCTGCTTCTTCTGGTATTTTTATTCGGCGCCTTCGCCCTTATGAAATATATGAAGACCCAGCGGATCAGGAGCGGGGCCCTGGATCAGAACCTGAAAAAGGTCCTCTCAACCTACAGGATGCTGCGCTCCCATCAGGAAGAACTGGGCACCAATGCCTTTGCCATCGGCTGCGCCCTGAAGGCGGACAGGGGAGAGCTTGCCCGGGATATGGGGCGCCTTTCTGTCCGGATCCTGGACGAAAAGGGAAAAAGAAGGGAAGGGGCTGAGGCCCTGGGCATGGAGACCGTGGAAAACGAAGGAAAGTATTACTACCAGATCTGCGAGGATCTGGAGGAGAAGCTCTCCTTTGAGGAGCTGACGGCGGCCCTTGTGCGGCTTAAGGATGTGCTGGAGTCAAAATATCCGGACGAGCTGGTCTCTCTGGCGGATACCTACCTGACCCTGGTGGTGGACGGAAAGAAGCTCCTTCAGATGCTGGAAAAGGGCAGAAAATAAGAAGGCCCCGGGTCCCTGCGGGGAAACGAGAGCCGCTGTACGCTTTACCGCGTACGGCGGCTTTTTTTGTGCGTCATGTACATTGGCAGACCGGGGGAAATGCAGTACCATTACAATCCGGTCCCTGCCCGGACCAGATGAGGAAACCATACAGAAAACGCGGCCCGGAAGCGTATGTCCGGGAGCAGGAGAATCCATGAAGTTCAAGCTCTTTGCCCCTGTGGATATGACCCAGGGAGATCCTGTCATCCAGATCGTAAAATTTACCATTCCCATGCTGATCGGCAACATAGCCCAGCAGCTCTACAATACCGCGGACAGCGTGATCGTGGGACGCTTCGTGGGAGACAACGCCCTGGCCGCCGTAGGCAGCGCCGGGCCCATCCTGAACCTGATGCTGGTGCTTTTCATCGGCATTTCCGTGGGCGCCTCCATCGTGGTGTCCCAGTACTTCGGCGCCAGGCAGAGGGAGTCCCTGTCCAGATCCATCGGGGCCTGCGTGGTCCTGACCGGCATCGCCTCCCTGATCATCATGGCCCTGGGGCCCCTTGTCACCATGCCCCTGCTGCGGCTTCTCCGGACCCCGGAGAGCATCATTTACTGGTGCAGGAACTACCTGATCATCATCTTTATCGGCATTGCGGGCGGCGGCTACTACAACATCCTCTCCGGCGTCCTGAGAGGCCTGGGGGATTCCATGTCGGCCCTCCTCTACCTTCTGGCAGCCACCTTCATCAACATCTTTCTGGATCTGATCTTCGTGGCTTTCCTTGGCATGGGAGTGGCGGGCGTTGCCCTGGCCACGGTCATCGCCCAGTTTATTTCCGCCTTCCTGTCCCTGCGCCGGCTGACAAAGATGACCGACTACTTTGACATGAAGAAGGAATACCTCCTGCCCGACCAGAAGTATATCGCCTCCCTGGTCCGTCTGGGCGTTCCCTCCGGCATCACCCAGGCTATCTTTTCCATGTCCATGATCGTGGTCCAGTCCCTGACCAACAGCTTCGGGGAGACCTTCATAGCGGCCAACGTCATCGTCATGCGCATCGACGGCTTCGTGGTCCTGCCGGCCATGTCCTTCGGCGCGGCCATGACCACCTACGCGGGACAGAACATCGGCGCGTGCCACATGGACAGGGTCAGCGAAGGAGCCAGAAAGGGGACGCTGACCGCCATGGCCATTTCTGCGGTGGTCACAGGCCTGATCCTTGTGTTCGGAAGGCCCATCATGGGACTCTTCACCAAAACGGAGAAGCTGATCGACTTAAGCTACCATATGATGCAGATCATGGCGGCCGGCTATATCATCATCGAGATCACCCAGTGCCTGTCGGGCATCATGAGAGGGGCCGGCGATACGGTGAGGCCCATGTGGATCTCCATTGCCACCTCCATCGCCATCCGCATTCCCCTGGCCTACGGCCTGGTGGCCCTGACCAGGACTCCGGACCTGCCCCAGGGAGACTGCGCCATGATGTATGTTTCCATGCTGATCTCCTGGAGCCTGGGCGCTGTCATCTCCCTTATCGTCTACAGGGCAGGCAGATGGCAGAAGGCGGCGGGCCTGATCGCCCGGGAGTGAGAGGACTTCTGCATAGGCCCCGTTTAACAAAAATGAATATACCTGCGGGCTGAAAATGTATATAATGACAATGACAGGAGGGGGAGAGCCCGGATCCTGTATGAAGAAAAAGCTTTCCGGCGGCCCGGCCGCCCGGAGCAGACCCCTTTGAAAGGAGAGTTAAAAATGTTTTCTCTTATGAATCTGATTGTATCTCTGGTCATCAGCGGTGTTTCCGGCTGGCTTGCCGGCAGGATCATGAACGTGAATTTCAGCATTCCCCTTTCCGTGATCGTTGGTATGATCGGCGGCGCAGTGGGATCCATGCTGTTCGGCCTGATCGGTTTTCACGCCTACGGGACCTTAGCAAACATCATCACATCGGTGGTGGGCGCCTGCGTCCTGATCTGGATCGTCAACTACGTGGCCGGCAGAAGGCGCTGAGCCTTCGGGGCCGGAAAAACCTGCCGGATTTCTGAAGACATGTACAAGAGAGCCTCTCCGGCCGCCCGGTATCCTGAAAAGGTACCTGGCGGAGGGGAGGCTTTTTAAAGCGCCCGGCAGGGAGGTATAAAAAGGAGAAGACCCTTGAAGAAACTGTATCTGGACTATCCCATATATGACAGATACCGGGAGCAGACGGACGCTGACGAAGCCGTGATCCTGGATCTGGAAGGAGGGACATACCGCCTGGTCAGGGCCGGTACGGAGATCCTGGCCCTCAGAGGGGATCCGAAGGATCCTTATTACAGGGAAATTGCCGGAAAAAGCGGACTGAATTTTATCTTTGATGGAAATGTTCCGGAGATCCCCTTCTATGCAGTGCCCTATCTCTGCATCATCGGAAGGGACGAAAAGGGGGGCTTTTTTGCCGTAAGAAACCGGCCGGATCCGGAAGAGTGGTTCTTCGACGAGGCGGAGCCGGTTTATTACATCCCCGGCAGGAAGAGGGTATTCTGGATCGCCGGGAGTCTGGAAGAGCTGACAGGCGCAGGATCCTCCTGGAGGGGAGACCTTCGCGAAAGTAGAAAGATCCGCCTTTATCCTTCCAAAGAGGCGGCGGAAAGAAACAGGCCCTTTGCGGACGCGGCCATGCTTCCATACTATGAGGCGGATCCGGGGGACATGGATCTTCCCCTGCCTTTTGCGTAAAATGCGGCAGCTTTTTGGGGGAAAGGAGTTAACTGTGGAGATCAGAGACATACGGATCGATCAGGGAAAAGCCTTCGACTGGGGCAGAGCATCTAAAGACTATGCCAGGTACAGAGACATCTATCCGGAGATCTTTTATGAGAAGATCGCGGAGAGAGGGATCGGCATTAAGGGGCAGAAGGTCCTGGACCTTGGCACCGGCACAGGGGTCCTTCCCCGGAACATGCACCGCTTCGGGGCAGAGTGGACAGGCACGGACATTTCCCCGGAGCAGATCCGTGAGGCCCGGCGCCTGGCGGAGGAAGCGGGCATGAAAATAGACTTCCTGGCTTCGGCGGCGGAGGATCTGGGCTTTCCACCGGCCTCCTTCGACGCGGTGACGGCCTGCCAGTGCTTCTGGTACTTCGACCACAGAAAGGTCCTGCCCCTGATCCGGAAGTTCCTGAAAAAGGACGGGCGCCTTGTCATCCTCTACATGGCCTGGCTCCCCTTCGAAGACCCCCTTGCCGGGAAAAGCGAAGAGCTGGTCCTGAAATACAATCCTCTCTGGTCGGGAGCGGGAGAGAGGATGCATCCCATAGAGGTCCCGGAGGAGGCCTCTCCCTGGTTCGATCTGGAAGACCACGAGGAAACAGAACTTATGGTCCCCTTTACCAGAGAGACCTGGCACGGGAGGATGCGGGCCTGCCGGGGGACGGCGGCCTCCCTTTCCCCGGAGGATCTGGAAAAGTGGGACAGAGAGCACAGGGCCTTTCTTTTGAGGGAGGCTCCGGAGGAATTCTCTGTCCGCCACTACATGGCCCTGGCCGTACTCAGGAAAAAGGCTTAGGGACAGGGAGAAAAAAGAGATATGCCGCAGAGGGCTTTTCAGCCTTTTTGCGGCATATCTTATGTTCCCTGCGACCGCTTCGGGCCGGGGACCAATGGCAGGAAGGGAAAAATGCCATAAAACCCGGACGAAAGTCCATTGTTTACAGAAAATCTCTGCTGTATACTTCCTTGCCGGAAGGTAAGCAGCCGGGGAGAGACTACCTGCTTCCCGGCTTTTTAAATTAAAGGAGTTTTCCATGAACTTTTCTATGAACAGTGAAATGAAACGCAGACTTGCCATGACCGTGGCGGGCGTTCTGATCTGCGGGATCAGCGTAGGCATGTTCCAGTATTCGGCCATGGGCATGGATCCATTCCAGGTCTTCGCCCACGGGGTGTGGAAGAGGATCGGATCCATCGGCTTCGGCACGGTCTACATGGTCCTCAACCTGGTCCTTCTGATGGTGGACCTTGTGTTTCTGGACAGGAAGAAGATCGGCATCGCCACCTTTATCAACCTCTTCCTGCTGGGCTATGTGGTGGATTTTTCCGCGGGCTTTTTCACCCGCCTTCTGCCGGACCCCTCCTTTGCGGTCCGCCTTCTCTTTCTCCTGGCAGCGGTGGTCATTATGTGCCTGTCCTCGGCCCTTTACTTTACGGGAGACCTGGGCGTATCCACCTATGATGCCATAGCCCTGACCCTTTCGGAGAGAAAGGGCTGGGATTTCCGCATCGTACGTGTGACTTCGGACCTGATCTGCACCCTGAC
>CAMOGQ010000165.1 GCA_946614165.1 uncultured Lachnospiraceae bacterium | reverse complement strand
CGGCCAACCGGGACAGGTGCGCCGGCATGGCCGCCAACATGATCGGGGTCAGAAAGCGGGTCATCATTGTGAGCCTGGGCTACGTCAGCATAGTCATGTACAATCCTGTCATTGTCAGTAAAAGCGGGCCTTACCAGGCGGAGGAAGGATGCCTTTCCCTGTCGGGAGTCAGAAAGACCACCAGGTACCAGAACATAGAAGTGGAATACCTGGACAGCTCCTGGAAAAAACGCCGGGAGTCCTTCAGCGGCTGGACGGCCCAGATCATTCAGCATGAGGCGGACCATCTGGAGGGCATCCTGATCTGACAGAAAAATCTGCCGTACGAACACAGAATATATTTACTCCATAGAATCAGCACGTACGGCGAAGTTTTGCCTGCCGGGCTGATTCCGAAATGAGAGCGGCCTGCTGCGTGAGGCCGCTTTTTTTATAGAGCATGCGGGCGAAGAATGGTATAGTAGAGAAGGTAATGAAGCAGAAGAAGCGGAATAGAAATATGTTCGGAAATAAAAGCAGATACAGTACCACAGATATATTTGAGAATCTGCCCGTGCCCCAGGCGGTCAGGATCATGGCGGTCCCCACCATCATGGGACAGCTGATTGTCCTGATCTACAACATGGCGGATACCTTTTTCATAGGAAGGACCAATAACCCGGCCATGGTGGCAGGGGCCTCCCTGATCCTGCCCATCTTCAATATCTCCCTTTCCATTGCCGGCCTCTCCGGCGTGGGAGGCGGCTCCCAGATCTCCAGACTTCTGGGTGAGGGGAAGAAGGAAGAAGCAGGCAGGGTGTCCTCCTTCAGCGTATGGTTTTCCCTCCTGATCGGAGGACTCTTTTCCCTCCTGGTCCTGACCTTTATGGATCCCCTGCTGGTCCTTCTGGGCGCGGGCCTGGAGACAGAGGGCTTTGCCGCCTCCTATGCCTTCTGCGTGATCGTTCTGGGCGGCGTTCCCACGGTCATGACCAATGTTCTTTCCAACCTGGTCAGGAGCGTGGGTGAATCCGGCAAGGCGGGCTTCGGCGTCATGATGGGCGGCATCATCAACATGATCCTGGATCCCATCTTTATGTTCCTCCTTTTTCCCAGGGGGATGGAGATGGTGGGAGCCGGAACGGCCACCTGCCTATCCAACTGTATTTCCTGCGCCTATTTCCTGATCACCATCCGCCGGATGGGCCGGGACTCTGTGATTCGTCTGAGCTTCCCCAGAAGGCTTCCCCACAGGTCCAGCATCCGCATGATCTTTACCGTGGGCATCCCTTCCTCGGTGGCCACCCTGCTGTTTGATCTGGACTACGTGGTCATAGACCGCCTTATGTCTTCCTACAGCGATACGGCCCTGGCCGCCATAGGGATCGTCCTGAAGGCGGAGAGGCTCCCCCTCAACGCAGGCATCGGCATCTGTCAGGGTATGGTCCCTATCGTGGCCTACAACTATGCTTCTGGAAATCATGAGAGGATGCACCGGACCATCCGCTTTTCCAGGACCCTGGGCATTGTCGTTGCCCTGGCCAGCATCTGCATGTACGAGGTCTCGGCGCCCCTGATCATGCGGTTTTTCATCAGCGATGCGGCCACGGTCTCCCTGGGCACGGGATTTTTAAGGATCCGGTCCCTGGCCACGGTCCTTATGTTCCTGAGCTTTTTCCATGTGCACCTGTTCAACAGCTTCGGACGGGGCAGGGAAGCTCTCTTTCTGGGCGTTGCCCGCTGGGCCGTCTTCAATATCCCCATGCTCTTTCTGCTTAACCGGATCTTTGGCATGTACGGGATCGTATGGTCACAGTTCACGGCGGATATCCTGACCGTGGCACTGTCCTTTCATGTGTTCTTCCGTTTTGTGAAGAAGCATTTCCCGGATGATAAAGAATTCTAATACTGCGTGTTTCTGGAGGTAAGTTATGTCAGCAGTCAGTTATAATGCAAGTTCCGATAAGGAATTAACCTTTCTGGTAAGCGGCTACGGAAAAAAGAATCAGCCAAGCCTGGGCATGTTCCGGGGAGATCCCGCAAAGGGCCGGATGAAGAACCTGTGGACCTTGGATACTCTCTTTTCCCCCTCCTACATGGCCCTGGCCGGAGAGGGAGACAGGCGTTTTTTATATACCTTCGAAAAGGACCTGCCGGGCGGCGCCGTCCTTGCCTTTGAAGTGACTGAAAAGGGGGCATCCCTTCTGTCCAGGTCGGCTTCGGACTATCTTGGTCCCTGCCATATCTCCGTTTCGGACAGGGGAGACATGGTCTATACGGCCAGCTACGGCAAGGGAAGCCTGTCTGCCTTCGAGATCGAAGAGGACGGCTCCCTGGAGCCTCTCTCCACCTTCCTGCACGAGGGCGAAAGCGCCCATCCCGTCCGCCAGAACCGGGCCCATGTCCACTTCGCGGCGGAAAGGGACGGGACCCTCTTTGTGGTGGATCTTGGCCAGGACAAGGTCATGCTCTATCAGACCGACCATGCGGCAAAGGAGATCATCCCTACGGACGAGGAGATCTGTTTTCCCCAGGGCTCCGGTCCCAGGCACCTGGTGTTCGATCCCCTGCACAGGGACAGGCTTTACGTCCTTTCGGAACTGACGGCGGAGATCTTCCTGTGTACAAAGAAAAAGGGAGTATGGACGATCGAGGATACCTTCGACGCCCTTCCGGGCTTTGCCTCTGCCCCTGAACTGAAAGTGCCCTCCTCTGCGGATCCCTTAAGCATCGGGGCGGCCATCAGAATGTCCGGGGACGGAAAGCTTCTTTTTGTCTCCTGCAGGCTGGGCTTCCAGTGCATCGTATGCTTCAGGGTGGAAGAGGACGGATACCTGAGATTTTCGGATCTGGTGCCCTCCGGCGGCATTACCCCCAGAGACTTCGTGATTGCGGGAGACAGGCTTCTGATCGCCAATCAGGATTCGGACAGGATCACCCAGATCCTTGTGGACAGGGAAAGAGGAAAGCTCCATCCGGCCGGCCTTCTCCTTCCCTTCCTGTCCCCCACCTGCATCGCACTCTGGTAAGAAGAAACGATGAAGAAGACGGATCCGGAAAGGAAACCCCGGAAAACAGATATGCATCAGAACCAGGAGGCAGTCTTTATGTCAGATATAGGAAAAATACTTGCGCCTTTTAAAAAGCCCTGTCCTGCCTGCGGCAGGATCCATGACCCGGGAGAGGTTCGGGCAGAGATCGGAAGCGGGGTCATGGATCAGCTTCCCGAAATGATCGGGAGCCTGGGCAGAAAGCCCTTTGTCCTGGCCGATCCCAGGACATTCGAGGCGGCGGGAAAAAGAGCCCTTTCCATCCTGAAGGACGCCGGCATTCCCTGGTCTCTGTTCATTTATAAGGGAGAGACCCTGGCCCCTGACGAAAGGTCCATGGGGGCCGCTGTCATGCATTTCGATTATTCCTGCGACTGTATTCTGGCCGTGGGATCCGGCACGGTCAATGACCTGGCAAAGCTCCTTTCCAGGATCTCCGGAAGGCCTTTCATGCTGCTGGGGACCGCCCCTTCCATGGACGGCTTTGCCTCCTCCTCGTCTTCCATGATCCGGGACGGTCTGAAAATCTCTCTGGAGAGCATTTATCCATCCATTATCCTGTGCGATACGGATATCCTGAAGAAGGCACCCCTTCCCATGCTGCAGGCCGGCATGGGGGATATGATCGCCAAGTATACGTCCATCTGCGAATGGCGGATCTCAAATCTGGTCACGGGGGAATATTACTGCCCCGTCATAGCTGATCTGATCAGAAACTGCGTAAGGCAGTGCACGGACCACGCGGAGGGGTTAAAAAGGCGTGACCCGGAAGCGGTGGAAGCGGTAACGAAAGGCCTGATTCTGGCGGGCCTTGCAATGACCATGGCTGGCTGCTCCAGGCCGGCGTCCGGCATGGAGCACTATTTCTCCCACATCTGGGATATGCGGGCTCAGGAATTCGGAACTCCTATGGGCCTCCACGGCATCCAGTGCGGCACTGCGGAACTGATCTGCGCAAGGGTCTACGATAGGATCCTGCAGGTAAAGCCGGACAGGGAAAAGGCCCTGGCCTCCGTCAAGAGCTTTCGCTATGACCACTGGAAAATCGATCTTCGGGCCTTCCTTGGAAAAAGCGCGGACCAGCTGGTCCTTCTGGAAGAGAAGGAAGGGAAGTATGACCCTGCATCCCACAGCAGGAGGCTTGAGAAGATCCTGGACAGCTGGGACAGGATCTGCGGCATCATCCGGGAGGAGGTCCCTTCGCCGGACAAAATCAGGGAGATCCTCAAAAAGACCGGAGCTCCGGCATCCTTCGAAGAACTTGGCCATACCTCCGAAGAGGTGAGGACGGCCTTTTACATGACGGCGGATATCAGGGACAAATATATAGGCTCCAGACTTCTCTGGGACCTGGGAATTCTTTATGAAATCGGGCAGGAACTGTTCCCCGACGAAAGACCGGTGGCCTATTTCACCGATCCCTGGCCCATTGACTGATCTGCTGCTGAAGACAAAGCACAAGGAGAGGACAAAACATGTATGCACTTGTTACAGGCGCCAGCGCCGGAATAGGACTTGAGATCACAAAGGATCTGGCCCGCAGAGGCTATGACCTGATCCTGACCGCCAGAAGAGAGGACGTACTGCAGAAGGTCCGCAGGCAGATCCTGAAGAGATACCCGGAAAGAGATGTCATCGTGATCCCGGCGGATCTTTCAAAGAGGGAAGAGTGCTTCAGGCTCTATGAGGAAGCCTGCAGAGCGGCGGGAGCGGAAAACATTGACTTTGTGGCAAACAACGCCGGCATGGGCGTCTACGGGCTTTTCCTGGAAACAGATCTGGACAGGGAACTGACGCTTATTGATCTGAACGTCGCTTCCGTCCACATCCTCTCCAAGCTTTTCCTGCGCATGATGACGGAAAACGGACACGGCATCCTCATGAACGTGGGTTCCTGCGCCGGCTTTACCTCCGGCCCCACCTTTTCCAGCTACTATGCCTCCAAGAACTATGTGGTCAGGCTGACGGAGGCCATCCATGAGGAACTCAGGCAGGCGGGGAGCCCCGTAAAGGTATCCTGCCTCTGCCCCGGTCCCGTTGCCACGGCCTTCAATGACAACTCCGGAGTAAAGGTGTCAGGAAAGCAGATCACGGCCAGGCAGGCGGCCAGAGAGGGCGTGGAAGGAGCCATGAAGGGAAAGATGCTGGTCATTCCCGGAAGGAAGATGAAAGCAGTTGTCGTCGGATCTCATCTGATGGGAGAGCATCTCTCCACCCTGATTAACTACCACGTACAGAAGAAAAAGGCGGGGAAGCAGGAGTGATCTCCGGAAGGTTTGGCCTGGGGACCGGGAAAACCGTTCTTTTTAAGCTGTGAAACGGCAGACCTGCTTATGCGGTGATTCTGCCGGCCCCCGGTTTTTCAGGAGAATGAAGCATGGATAAAAAGGCTCTGGATATACTGGCCGACGCTGTTTCGGATGTGGGTTCCTGGCAGTGGTGGCATATGGAAAAGGATATGCTGCAGCTGGAGTTTCGCGATGTCCAGCTTTACGATGCGTCGAAGCCGGAGAAGGATGCCCACACCATGGATGTGACCGCTGTCCGTTTCTATGGAAATGTATTTGCTGTATTCCTGGACGATCTGGAGGAAGAGGGGAAGAGACCCTGGTATGAGCGGTTTTACGACGACGAGATCACGGCATTTGCATGCAGCGGATACGTAATGAAATTCGATTCCCCGGAATTTGCCCAGGAAGTAATTCACAGTTACAGAAACAGGACACCGGTCACTCCTTTTGAAGGCAGGGATACCCTGACAGGTGCAAAGCACCTGATTGCCGCCAGATGCCATGACGTTGGAATCGCTGCGGGTGGAGACCGGATCAGGATCGTGAGCAGAAACGGACCGATAGAGGAAGAAAAGATAGAATCTCTGTCAGAGAAGTGGTGGAAATACCGGAAAAACTACTGGAAAATGCGGGAAACCAAAGACGCCTTCAAAAAAGACTGGGCCCGTGAAGTGACGATCCCCGCGGGCAGTCCGGACCGGCAGGGAGAATAATAAAAAAAACTGCAGGATGAATCAGATCTGCCTGAATCAGCCTGCAGTTTTTTAATGAGCCGTACGGGGATTCGTATTCGGCACAGGATCGTCCGATCCGTCTTATGTGAACGGAGCATTCATTCTGATTATGTGTCAGCGGCGGGGGCCGGGACCCATACCGGGGCCATGCCCCATACCAGGGCCGTGTCCCATACCGGGACCGCGGTCCATGGGTCCCATGCCGCCCATGGGAGGACGCCTGCCGAAGGGGCCCATG
>CAMOGQ010000164.1 GCA_946614165.1 uncultured Lachnospiraceae bacterium | reverse complement strand
CAGTTCCGCTGCAACGGATCCGACGGCTATCTGGCCTGGCTGGACCATACCCTGGAAATCCGGGATACGGCCAATACGGACATTTCGGAAATCGACTATGATATCCGCGTTCTGGACAGCCCGCAGGAAGTATATGATCTGATCCTGGAAAAGAACCGTACCAGCCATAACAGGGCAAGGCTCCTTGCCGGCTACTGCTGGGAATGGCCCACCGCTACCAAGAACAGCAGCGACTATCACGACATAAAGATCGGGGATTTTGAGATCAGCTGGAACCTGAGCGGCAGCCAGACCTATGCCATCGACGAGGAGTCCGTAAAGGAAGCGGGCTGCATCCATACGGCCCAGGGCCTGGAATTCGACTACGTGGGCGTTATCATAGGCGACGACATGCGCTATATCAACGGACATGTGGTCACGGACGTGGGCAGGAGAGCTAAAACGGACAACTCTGTCAAGGGCATCAAAAAGCTGCAGAGGGAAGATCCGGAAAAGGCCAGGAAAGTTGCGGATGAGATCATCAAGAACACCTACCGCACCCTGATGACCAGAGGCATGAAGGGCTGCTACGTCTACTGTACGGACAGGGCCCTTTCCGAATATCTGAAGAAGTGCATCGGAAGGGATGCATGACAGGGCTGTTTATCTGAATCGGAGCTTTATATGAAAGTATCATCATTTCTTCATTTTGCCGGATTCGGCATCCGGACCATCCTGTTCAGGAAGAAGGATCCCATCCTGGGAACCGTTATAGTGACAGACAAGTGCAACCTGCACTGCAGGCACTGCTCTGTCAACAACATTACGGCCGTAGTGCATCCCTATAAACAGATTCTGGGCGAGATGCGGCAACTTTATGACATGGGCGTGCGGATCCTTTTCTTCTGCGGAGGAGAGACCTTTCTCTGGAGGGACGGGGACAAGTCCCTGCGGGACCTGGTCATAGAGGCTAAGGAGATGGGATTTCTCATTGTCAACGTGGTGACCAACGGGACCTTTCCCATCGATCTTCCGGAGGCGGATCTGATCCTTTTGAGTCTGGACGGCGACAGAGAGCGCCACAACATGATCCGCGGGGATACCTATGACACCATTATGGAAAATATCCGGCATGCCACCGCGGACAACATCTGCTTCTACATGGCCATCAACCAGATCAATAAGGACTGTGTAAGGGACGTATGCCGCAAGGCCAGGGATACGGACCACGTAAAGGCGGTTTCCTTCAACTTCCATACTCCCTATCCCGATACCAGGGAACTGGCCCTTGGCCGGGAGGAGAAGGCGGAGTGCTGCAGGGCCATTACGGAGATGATGAAGGAAGGTTGCCCGGTATTTAACCTGAAGGGGGCTTTCCCCTACCTGATCGACAACCGCTTCCCCACGCCCTGCCATCAGTGCCTGGTCATGGAAAACGGAAAGCTGTCCGTCTGCGGGCGCTGCATCGATGTGCCGGGCCTCTGCGATGAGTGCGGCTATTTCTTCGTGGCGGAATATACGCTTCTGTTCAGAGGAAATCCCGGGATCATCCTTGAGATGCTGTTTACCTATCTGAAATATATCTAGGAGGGATATGAGCCTTCTTACCAGCCTTACGAGGATGTGGCTTACCAGAACATGGCAGCCCTTTACCTTTAAAAATGAATATGACCGCATCCTTCCCTATGACGAATGCAGCCAGCTGGGGCTTTATGTACATATCCCCTTCTGCAGAAGCATCTGCAGCTTCTGCCCTTACTGCAAGGTGCGGTACGAAGAGGACCTGTGCGGCCGCTATATCGACGCCCTGATCCGGGAGATCCATATGGTGGGCGGTCAGCATCCCGGCAGGAAAGAAGTGACAAGCCTCTATTTCGGCGGAGGGACGCCGGCCCTTGCATCAGTCAGAATCGGGGAGATCATCCGGGCTCTGGAGGACCACTTTATAATAAGCGACGGGATCGGCCTGGAGCTTCACCCGGACAACGTCACCCCGGAGATGCTCGGGAAGCTGAAGGATGCGGGCGTTACCAGGATCAGCATCGGGATCCAGTCCTTTGGGGACAGATACCAGAAAATCCTGGGCAGAAAGACAGTGGATCCACGTACCCTGAAGGAAGCCCTTGACCAGGTACCCTTCGATACCGTTTCCATGGATTTCATCTTTGCCCTTCCGGGCCAGACCTTTGAAGACCTGAAATCGGACATTGACACGGCATTTGCCTGCGGGGCCAACCATGTGGCCATCTATCCCTTCATAGACTTTACCTTTACGGACAGTAAGGTCCCTGTCATGAAAAAGAAAGAAAAGAGAGCCCTTCTGGATGCCATAACCTGCTACTGCCTGGGCAAAGGCTATCACAGAAGCTCCATCTGGACCTTTTCCAGCCGGCCGGATGCGGTCTATTCCTCCATGACCAGGGAGAACTTTATCGGCTTTGGCTGCTCCGCCACCAGCCTTTTCAGGGACCAGTTCAAAATCAACACCTTTGACGTGGAATCCTACTGCAGAAGGATCGGTGAGGGAGAGCCGGCCACATCTCTGACCATCCGCTTCACTAAGCGCCAGAGGATGGTCTACTGGCTCTTCTGGACAGCCTACAGTACCAGGGTAAGAGAAGAGGATTTCGAAAGGTTCTTCGGCGTATCCTTAAGAAGCATGTACGGCTCTGAACTCTGGCTTGCAAAAAAGCTTGGCTTTATTACGGAAGACAGGGGCGTCTATGAGATGACCCTGAAGGGGACCTTCTACTACCACTACTATGAGAACTTCTATACCCTGGCCTATATCGATAAGATGTGGGGCATTATGAGAAAGGAAGCCTTCCCTGAGAAAATCCTTCTCTGAAAGTAACTGGACTATATATGCTGGAAACCTGCATTGTTTAAAATAATGCGTCTTAACTGCATTATTGACATATATGCGTATATAGCGCATAATTATCTCAAAGAGAAAACATGGAGCGGCAGCTGAAGACAGTTTCCCTGTCTGCGGCTGCTGTCTTACACTTCTTTGGGAGAGCCTGACATGAAACAAGCTGACAGAAGATACCTGGCCGTGATCGGCGATATAAAGGATTCCAGAGATCTGGAAAACAGAGGGGAAGTACAGAGAAAGCTGAAGGCTGTTCTCGATCAGATCAATCAAAACCATCGCGGTGAGATCGTCTCTGAATTTCTGATCACTCTGGGAGATGAATTCCAGGGACTGATGAAGATATCCGCGCCCGTGCTGGAAATCATCAAATATATACAGAGGAAGATGTACCCGGTTGTCCTGCGCTTCGGGATCGGGATCGGAGAGATCCTTACCGAGATCAATCCCTATGCCGCTATCGGGTCCGACGGTCCGGCCTACTACGGGGCAAGAGAGATGATCGGCCAGGTCCATGCCAATGAAAAGAAGAATAAGAGGACCGGAGCGGACATCCGTCTCTGCGAGTACGGAAAGAAGTCTTTCGAAGCGGACCGCATCAACCTTCTGCTTTCCATGATCTGGATGATAGAAGACGACTGGAGTGAGGAGCAGAGGGAGACTGTCTGGGATATGATGGAAAAGGGAGGCAGCCAGGAGGAGTGCGCGAAAAGGATGAAGACCCATCAGTCCACCATAGGCAGAAGGCTTGCTTCCGGCAGATACTACCTGTACAGGGAGACGCTGGACATAACCGAAAGATCCATACAGCTCCTGGAGGAAAAATCATGATCGTCAAATATCTGCTCATACTGGGCATAGGCCACGTGGCAGGGGATTTCTACCTGCAGACACAGAAGATGGCGGAGGAAAAGGATAAATGCTTCAAAGGCGTTGTTATCCACTCCCTGGAATATGCCCTGGTCATGTGCGCCGCCGTTCTTCCTGTCTTTGACTGGAACCTGCTTTCCGGAGCCCTTGGCCTTTCCTTATCCCATTTCCTGATCGACGCTGCAAAGTATCTGCTTCTGAAAAAGGGAAAGACAAAAAAGTCTGCAGGCCTCTTTATCTGTGACCAGCTGGCCCACATGGCCTGCATCTTTGCGGCGGCCTATTTTCTGTATAATGCCGCGATTTCCGTTACAGTGATCCGGCCCCTGGCCCGGGTCCTGGAGACCTTCGAGGTATCCAGGATCGCCCTTGCCAGGTGGATCCTGGCCCTGATGCTGGTCCATATGCCCGCCAATATCCTGATCCAGCAGGTGCTGAAGGAGAACCGGAGCGGACAGCAGACGGAGTCCGAATCAAACGACAACAAAGCCGGCAGAAAGATCGGCACCATAGAGAGGCTGATCATGCTGCTCTTTATTTCCCTTGGCCAGTATACGGCTATGGGCGTGGTGCTGACGGCCAAGTCCATCGCCAGATATGACAGGATCTCCAAGGACCAGGACTTTGCGGAATACTATCTGCTGGGGACCCTGATGAGCACGGCCTGCGTGGTCCTGTGCAAGTTTTTTATACTGCCCTGAACAGGATCTGCCCGCAGGGCGCAGGGCCCGGTATTTCTGCTTTTTACCGGCTTTTTAACCGCTTTTTTACATTACTTTCGGCCTAATACGGTTGTTAACGCAATTCCGATATGCTATAATGCCGAAAATATAAAACAGGCTCCTGCTTAGTCATGAACAGAGCAGCTGCCCTTTCCGGAAACGCGGGGGCGGCACTGACATAATCAGCTGTTTTATACAGGGGGAATAAGACTGCAGAAGGCCCGGACAGGGTTTCCGGCGGTCTTATCTTGATTTTTGGCATACAGTCATGAAGGAACAGCCCCGGACCCGTGCGGCTCCGGGCAGACATATATCAGGAGAATGAAATGAAAACTGGCAAAATATTGAATGCTCTGACAGCCCTCATACTGAGCGTCTGTCTTATGGGATGCGGCGGTACCATGCAGGCTTCCGCTCCCGAACTGGAAATCGGACAGGAAGAAGGCACGGATCTCTCTGAGACCGGAGATGAAGAAACGGAAGAAGCTCCCGGTGATGCCGGCGAAAACAGCGGAGACGAAGAAGCGGGCGAGGATGTCCCTGCCCAGGAAAGAAGGATCTTCTCCTCTCAGCAGATCATGGACGCCTGCATTTACCACTGCCTCTCCGGCATGGACCAGTGGTATCATCTGAGCGCCAGGATGACAGAGGGCGTGGAAGAGGACGATACTTACGGAGATAAAGACAGCGAGGTGGAAGTGCAGCTGTACGAGCCCCACGAGGTCGTGGACGCCACCATCGACTGGTATACCATCGATACCTCCACCTGGAAGGGAACAGACTTTTTCGGGAACGAAATAGACCTGAACGATGCTCTGTCGTCCATTTATACCGACAGGGACCTTAAGGACCTCATGACAGCGGCAGGCTGCCTTTTCTCATCCTTTTACGACGAACTGCCCGCGGATCTGAGGATCCGGGACGAAGACCTTTCGGATGTGCACATGGATTCCTATGCCGTCATGGCCTTCTACAGGATCGGAACAGGCACCCCTGTAAGCGAAATGGAAGCGGCAGATAATTACTTTCCTGTGAAAGAGGAAGACATGTACGCTCTTTTCCGCAATGCCCTGGGACCGGATGCGGACAGATACCTTGAGAAGGCAGTCATGGAAGGAGAAGAGGATGAATATCCCGTGCTGATCAGAGAAGATGGCCGGTATGGGATCATGGGCCTTTCCCTGACAGATCCCGTGTACTGTTTCCGGCCTGTCTCCGAAGAAAGAGATCCGGCAGGAGAGGAAAGGACCGTCACCGCAGAGCTTGTCTACTGCGGCAATACCCTGGCCAGGTCCGAAGGCATGTATGAGATCACGCTGATCAGGGACCCCGAAAGCGCCTGGGGATGGTGCCTTTCCCGCATCAGGGCTGCAGAGCCGGAGTTTAAAGTAAAGAGCATTACCGTGTCATCGGCCCTGGAGGGGTATCTGGCGGAAAATCTTCTGGACGAAGATCCCGGCACTACCTGGGCGGAAGACGAAGCCGGGTACGGAGAAGGAAGCGAGATCACCCTCAGGGCGGAAAAGCTTTCCAGAGTACACGGAATCCGTTTCGGATCCGGCTTTCTCAAGAGCATGTCCCTCTATGAGGAGAACGGCTGTCCCGTAAAGTATACGGTCATCCTGGACGGAAAGACCACAGTTATTTCGGGAGAAGGCTGGCCGGACGATATGGCGCCTCTTCATCTGGAGGATCCTTACGGAACAGAGGACATCATTAACGGGACGGATTACGAGAACTATATCTACACCGATTCTGTTTCCTTCGGCAGAGAATTCACTGCCAGAGAGATCACCATCCGGATCGACCAGGTAAGGCCCGGCACCCGCTATCAGGATACCTGTATTTCCGAGATCTATGTATACTGATGCGGCTTCATCAGAATTATCAGCATTTCCCCGGCTCCGGCCGGGGGATTTTTTTGACTTTTTTGTTTTTCCCCCGGAACTGAGGGTCAGGGTTCTGTCGTTCTCCCCCTGTGACCATGGAGACTGAAGG
>CAMOGQ010000163.1 GCA_946614165.1 uncultured Lachnospiraceae bacterium | reverse complement strand
GTGTCCTTTATCACTTTGCCGGCGAACTGAGTGAAGAAGGCGAGGAAATCTGGGCCAACGTCGCTGCAGACTATACCCCCATCGCGGCCTTCTCCTTCATGTGCTTCAACCTCCTGTGCGCTCCCTGCTTCGCGGCTATGGGCGCGATCAAGAGAGAAATGAACAATACAAAATGGACCCTGGGCGCCATCGGCTATATGTGCCTGTGGGCCTATGTAGTGGCTCTGATCGTTTACAATGTGATCGGTCTTGCCTTCGGCGTAGGTTTCAGCATCTGGACCGTAGTGGGTCTTGCTCTTCTGGCAGGCATCCTCTATCTTCTGTTCCGCAAAGGCTATCAGCCTGAAATGGGAGTCAGGGGACTGTCCAGCGTAGAAGCAAACAGGTAATCATCCTTCAGTTACATAAGAGATGCCTGCTGCCGCCATAAGGCGCAGCAGGCATCTCTTCAGCTTCAGAAAAATGAAGGAAATAAAACACAGGAAAATCAGAAGCAGGAAAAAATAAAAAGAAAAGAGGTCATCCATGCCCCCTGTCCTGGGAAATATCATAGCGGTTTTACTGATCGGACTCCTGATATTCGTCTGTATCAGAAATATAAGAAGTTCCTCCTGCTCCGGGTCCTGCGCGGAATGCAGCGGCAGCTGCAGCGGGAAATGCGGGAAGACGCTTTCTCCCGAAGAGGTCCACAGAAGGATTCAGAGAGAGATGAGAAAAAAGAAGCGCCGGCAGAGAAAAAGTGTCCAATAAAAAAGAAAGCTGATATGCCAGTCAGCTTTCTTTTTCTGTTAACGGAAAGGAAAAGGCTCTACACTTCCGTCTTTCGTATGATAGACATAGAAAAGCTCGTATTTTCCTTCCGGATATTCGTCGGATTTTTCGGTATCTATAAAAAGCTTTACGTAAAAATCGGCGACCTTTCCATTTTCGTCGATGGCAAAGCCCTGGACTTCCGTGGAATGGAGTTCGTCTTCTCCTCTTCTGAAGGAAGGATAGGCTTTTCCCACGGCGGAGGAGACCTGGACTCCGCTGATCCCTGCCATGGTCAGGGCATCCTGGTTTCTCAGAATGACGCCCTGGTCCTGGTCGTAGACCAGAGAGAGAAGATTGGCTTCCGTTTCCGTATCGTAACTTTCCTCGTAATACAGAGTGACCTGAAGATAATCGGGATTGGAGGAAGCAGGATAGGACTCCAGGAAAAAGGAATGCTCCTGGTCCGCCTGGGCGCTCAGGTATAGATTTTCCAGGTTTTCCACCTGCCGGTTCAGTTCCTTCACAGGATCCCAGTCGCTGCCGTCGGAGGTCATGAAATTGGGGACCATGACATCTCCCTCTTCGTCTCGGTCCAGGGCGATCATTTCGACGCTGACCCTGGGGACATGTTTTTCGGAGCAGGCCGGGAGCGTAAAGGCAAGGGCCGCAAGGAGGATTCCTGTTTTTATTTTTCTGTAAGTAATAATGGACGGCATAAAATAAAGACCCGGTCTGTAGGCTGTTTTTTCTTAAAGATTCTGCCCTGTAGTGCTTTGCTGTCTTTCTTACAAGTAATTCTTATCCGGGCTGCGGCAACAAAGTTTCCCTGACAGACAAAAATATGATAAGATAAAGAGCACATGTTTTCCAGTGCCAACTTGTTAAGTGTCTGAAAAATAAATATGAAAAGGCAGGGGGATTCCCTGCTTCTGAAAGGAAACGCATCATTTATGAGACTTAGAAATATACCGGGGGCCCGGGAAGTCATGACAGAGAGCCCCTGGACCGTCAATGAGCCGGAAGAACTGAAGGGAAAGTGGAGAGAACATTTCGGAAATGAAAACCCGCTTCATCTGGAGATCGGGACCGGCAAGGGACAGTTCATCCTGCAGCTGGCCGCCCTGCATCCGGACATCAACTATGTGGGCATAGAGAAATATTCCAGCGTTCTCTTAAGGGCCCTGGAAAAGCAGGACCAGGCCCAGCTCCCCAACCTGATCTTCATAAGGGGAGACGCGGAACTGATCACCACTTATTTCGAAGAGGGGGAGGTGGATAAGATCTATCTGAATTTCTCCGATCCCTGGCCCAAAAAGCGCTATGCAAAACGAAGGCTCACTTCCAGGGAATTCCTGGCCCGCTACAACGTGATCCTCTCCGAAGAAGGGGATATCGAATTCAAGACAGACAACAGAGACCTTTTTGACTGGTCCGTGGAGGAGGTTCCGGAAAGCGCCTTTGAGATCGTCCGGATCACCTACGACCTGCATCATGATCCTTCCATGAACGAAGGCAACATCATGACCGAGTACGAGGAGAAATTCTCGGCAAAGGGAAATCTGATCAACAAGATGATTCTGAAACGGAAACAGAAGGAATAATTCTGAAGGGAAGAAAAATGAAAAATACTCCTTTGTTTTCCAGAAAAATGACAGTGAGGGCCCTGGCTCTTATGCTTACGCTTTTTCTGCTCCTGCAGGGAACCGGTCTTCCGGTCAGGGCGGCAGGGACAGAGAATACGCCCTCTCCGGAAACCGGAACCGTGCCGGTTCCTTCCCCGGAGCCGGAAGAGGAGGGCAGTGCGGGATGGCCTTCCGCTCCCTATATCCATGCCCCGGCGGCTATTCTGGTGGAGATGGAATCCGGCGCCGTCCTTTACGGCAAAAACATCCATGAAAGACATTTTCCGGCCAGTATTACAAAGCTTCTGACGGCTCTGATCGCCTATGAAAATCTGGGTCTGGAGGATACGATCACGCCCACGGACGAGACCTTTGAGGGACTTCCCTGGGACTCTTCCATGGCAGGGTTTGAGAAGGAAAATGCCTATACGGTAAAGGATGTCCTCTACGGACTGATGGTCAGCTCCGGAAACGAAGCCGCAAATATGCTGGCAGAAAAGACGGCAGGATCCAAAAAGAAATTTCCAAAGCTCATGAATGAAAGAGCCCAGGAACTGGGATGCCGTGATTCGCACTTTTCCAATGCTCACGGCATTCACGATCCGGACCATTATACCAGTGCCTATGACATGGCCCAGATCGCCAGGGCTTACTTCAGCTATGAAGATCTGAGCAGGATCGCCTGTACCAGTACCTATACCGCGGCGTCGGTGGGAAAAAAGCCGAAAGAGATCGAGATCTACAGCAAGAACAAACTGCTCCAGGGCAAGATCGGCCTGGAGGGTCTTGTGGGATCCAAGACCGGCTATACGGATATGGCCAGAGAGACGCTGACCACCTGCGCGGAGCAGGACGGCATGAAGCTGATCTGCGTCGTTATGCGGGATGAACCGGATAACCACTATACGGATACCGTAAATCTGCTGAAATACGGCTTCGAGAATTTCAGAAAAGTGGATATCAGCAGCATAAAGACAGAAGTGATCAGTACCGAAGAAAGGTTCCTGACGGAGGGCGGCGACCTTATGGGCAGTTCCATGGCTCCCCTGACCCTTCGTTCCGGCTGTTTTGTAGTCATTCCCTCCGACGGATCGGAATCTCTGATCACGGCCGGCGTGGCAGATAAAAATGAGTATGTAAATATCCGCAGTACCCTGAAGAAGCCGACAGAGGGACAGATCAAAGAAGAAACGAAGGAAGAGACAGGAAAGAAGAAAAAGAAGAAGGCGGAAAAGGAAAACGAAGAGGAGAAGGAAGAAAATACCGGGGAGGAGCAGACAGAGGAAGAAGAGAAGGAAACCGAAAAGATCCTGGGAGCGGTCCGCTATCTCTACGGAGTGAATGTGGTAGGATACGCGGACGTGGTCTATCTTCCGGGCAGTGTTTCCCAGACCGGCAGCGGAGAAACGGAGAAAAACGGCATCATCCATGCGGGCAGGAGCGGATCCTTCTATATCTTTCTTCCAGGTTTCCTGATCGGCATTTCCGTGCTTACCCTGATCGCCATTATCATACTGATGACCAGGGCCCATAAACAGTATCTGACCAGAAAGAGCAGCCGTATAAAACAGGGACCCGGGGAAAATACCGGAAAGCCCCCGGTCAGAAAAGTCCGGAAAGGCCAGTCATCCGGAAGGTCCGGAAAAAGACAGGAATAACCTTTTTCAGCTGACATATGCGGAAACAGAAAACAGGAGAGGATCCCGCCGGGAGCCTCTCCTGTTTTCTATACGGCAGATTTTCAGTTTACGTGGTCCAGTTCGTTTTCCGCAGCTACCAGCCTTGTGGCACCGTAGCGCTCGCGGAGCTTGGGCTTTTCGATCTTGCCGGTGGCATTTCTGGGAACCTCGGCGAAGATGATCTTTTTGGGCCTCTTGTATCTGGGCAGCTTCATGCAGAACTGGTTGATTTCCTCTTCCGTGCAGGAGAAGCCTTCCTTGAGCTGGATGATGGCAGCCGCGATCTCGCCCAGACGCTTGTCGGGCAGACCGATGACAGCCACATCGTTGATGGCGTTGTGGGTACGCAGGAAGTCCTCGATCTGAACGGGATAGAGATTCTCGCCGCCGGAAATGATGACGTCCTTCTTGCGGTCTACCAGGAAAACGAAGCCGTCTTCGTCCTGCATGGCCATGTCTCCGGTGTAGAGCCAGCCGCTGCTGTCCTTGGTCTCGGCGGTGGCTTCGGGATTGTTATAGTAGCAGACCATAACGCCGGGGCCCTTGACGACCAGTTCGCCTACTTCGCCCTGGGGTACGACCTTATGATTCTCGTCGCAGATCTTCAGCTTCCATTCATAGCCGGGGATGCCGATGGCTCCCAGCTTATGGTTGTTGCCGACGCCCAGATGGACGCAGCCGGGGCCCAGGGATTCGGACAGACCGTAGTTATTGTCGAAATCCTGGCCCGGGAAGTAATCCCACCAGTGCCTGACCAGTGAAGGGGGAACAGGCTGGGCACCGATGTGCATCAGGCGCCACTGGCTCAGATGATAGTCGGACATTTTCAGAGCGCCGCTGTCCAGGGCGTCCACGATATCCTGCACCCAGGGAACAAGGAGCCAGACCAGAGTGCAGCGTTCGTCGGAAACTGCCTTGAGAATGATCTCGGGCCTGGTGCCCCGAAGCAGGACAGCCCGGCTGCCGGAGATCAGAGAGCCCATCCAGTGCATCTTTGCGCCCGTATGGTAGAGGGGCGGAATACAGAGGAAGGTATCGCTTCTGGTGGTCCCGTGGTGCTTCTGTTCCATGATGGCGGTATGGAGCAGGGCGTTGTGGGTATGCAGGATGGCCTTGGGGAAGCCTGTGGTGCCGGAGGAGAAGTAAATGGCGGCGTTGTCGCTGTCATTGACGATCACATCCGGGGAGGTGCTGGAATAGTTGGCTGTCTGCTGGACCATGTCCTCCGCAAAGGAAGGGCAGGAGGGGCCCAGGTAGAGAAGGAGCCGTCCCTTGGAAATGGAAGGTGCGATCTCCTCGATCCTGCCGATGAACTCCGTACCGAAGATCAGAACGATGGAATCGGAAAGATTCAGGCAGTATTCGATCTCATCGGAAGAGTAGCGGAAATTAAGAGGGACCGCTACGGCGCCGGTCTTGAGAATGCCGAAATAGACGGGCAGCCAGTCCAGACAGTTCATCATCAGGATGGCGACCTTGTCGTCTTTTTTGATGCCGCGGGCCAGAAGGAAGTTGGCCACACGGTTGGACTTTTCGTTGAAGACGGCCCAGGTGATCTCCTGACGGTAGGGAATGCCCTTCAGGGGCTGTACCAGGTCATATTCTTTCCAGGTGGTCAGGGTAGGGACCGTGACAGTGGGATTCAGTTCTACAAGCGCTACATCGTTAGGCCAGAGTCTGGCATTTCTTTCAAGGTATTCTGTAACAGGCATAAGACAGGTTCCTTCCAAAAAAGATACTTTCGTGGTTTAAAGCGTTACGGTTTTCTGCAATAAAGTCCACGCATCTAATAATAGTCTTTACTTTACATAAAGTCAAGGACCGTCTCCGGCCGGAAGGCCATAAAAAACGTATAAAAAAACGATGGGGATCCGGCCGGAAAGCCTGTATATATCAGTATTTGCGGATCTCGGCGCTGTCGCCGGCGCCTGTGTATTCCACCTTCCGGATCAGAGCCTCATAGCTGTAGCTCTCATCTACTCTGATCCTGACGGTATCTCCCGTCCTGCGGCCCAGCAGAGCCCTGCCCATGGGGGATTCGACGCTGATCAGTCCGTTGAGGGCGTCCTTGCGGATGGTGCTGACCAGGGTATAGACCTCTTCCGCGTCATCTTCGGGAATGTAGACCGTGACGGTCTTGCCGATGGAGACCTCATTCTCAGAGCTGCTTTCCTCGATCACGTCCGCCGTCTTGATCATCCTTTCCAGGTAGCGGATCCTTCCCTCGTTCCGGTTCTTGGCCCGCTTGGCCTCATGGTATTCGAAGTTCTCGCTCAGATCCCCCTGGGCCCTGGTCTCCTTGACTTCCTCCAGGGCTTCGGGCCTCACCACCAGTTTGCGGTAGTCCAATTCCTTCTGCAGGTCTTCTATATCTTTTTTCGTAAGCTTATGTCCCATAAAAATGTTCCTTTCCCGGCTCCGGCGAGCCGGCTTTTATCATAGCATTCTTTTT
>CAMOGQ010000162.1 GCA_946614165.1 uncultured Lachnospiraceae bacterium | reverse complement strand
GGGCATACTCCAGGGCAATGGAAGGGGTACAGAAGACACTGGCTTTTCGGATCTCATATCCCTTCTGTCTTCCGATACCTATGACCTGATCAACATACTGCAGATCCGGGTATACTTTGGTAAATCGCATGTCCTCTCTGATGGAGCTTTTCATGAGATAGGTATCGGCGTTGCTTCCGGAAACCGAATAGGACGGAGTACAGATATCTCCCGGATGGCGGTCGAAGAACATCAGTGAGCTTTTTCCCTTCAAATAGGACATGAATTCCGACACACTCAGTTTCGGCGGAATCGCCACGTACATGTGGATATGATCCACACATACCTTTCCCTCAATCAGCGCAACTCCTTTCATTTCGCACAGCTTCTTGATGATCTCTACAAGATCCTTCTTGTTGCTGCCGTACATGATCTTACGCCGATACTTTGGAATGAAGACGATGTGATACGTGCAATTCCATCGCGTATGCTGTATACTTTGATTGTCCATTTGGATACCTCCTTTGCTTTATTCTGTGGCTGCGAACCCACATTATTTTAGCACGGGAGGTTTTCTTTTTGGTACTCTGGGCAACGCTACGGCTTCGCCTGGTCCCCCATCTCAGATGGGGGATTAAAATGCTTTTTCATTCATCCGATGACTCTGTACTGCAGCCTGATATAGGAATCCTCCAGAACAAAGCATTTCTCCAGTCTCAGAATGCCTGCATTCTGAAGCTCATTAACTGACTTTAAGGAAGGCCCGTCGATCATCGTGGAAGTATCCCTGCCTCCGATCAGGACAGGAGCCATAACAATGTCCACATAGTCCAGCAGTTTTTCACGAAGGAAGAGACTGTTTACACTGCCTCCGGACTGGACCGTCAGACGGTCGCATCCGCATTCACTCTTAAGGCGCCGCAGGGCATCCTTCAGGGAAGGTTCCTCCTGATAAATGATATGCAGGTTTTCTGCGGGTACATGAAAAGCCGGGTGGGAAGGATTGGATGTGATAATAACAGCCTGCCTGGACCTGGCGGCAAAATAGCGGACGCCATGCTCCGATAGATGATGATTGTCCAGAAGGGCAAAAGATACCGGCGTTTTTTCCGGCATCTTCTTTTCGTTTACTCCCATCTTGGCCTGTACCCGTCCGGTATTAAAGGACCACAGATCGGTCGTCTGTTCAATTTCATAGTACTGATGCAGGCCCTCCCTTACACCCGGGAGCCTGGGAAGGTCCCTGCCGAAATCCAGTTCATCCGTTGATCCGGTGCTTATCTTTCCGTCCACGGACATGAGCATGAATAAGGTCGTTACCGGTCTGTCCATTGATTTCCTCTCCTGCTATTTCTTTCCTGCAACCGCGTACATCAGACTGTCAAAATCCGGCAGGGCCTTTGTGATACCCGTTTCAATGATACGTAAGCCGTTTTCAGCCAGTTCCTTTTCAAAGGTTTCGAAAGATACTATCCTGCAGGAGGTCGAGGCCACCTTCATCTTTCCGGAGGGATGCTCTCTCTCCTGCAGTTCAAAAGCCCTGCCCGGATCGGTCTGCATCTCATGAATTCCATCGCCCATGGTGCAGATCAGAGTCAGTCCGCCAGGCTTTAAGTGCCTCGCAATAAACTGATAAAACCCGCATCTGTCCTTATCATGCACCAGCATATGGACCACTGCCACGGCATAGATGAAATCGAACAGCATATTCGGTTCATCGGCCAGACAGTCCATGACCCCGAAATGCCCGGAGTACGCAGGCATGGCCTTCCTGCACCAGGCAATCGCTTCCCCGGAAATATCCGTTGCCAGAAGGTCATATCCTTCTTCCAGAAGAGGACGTGCGTCTCTCCCTTCGCCGCAGCCGATCTCCAGCAGAGCCTGATCCGGCAGGATACCGTATTTCCGGATGACCTCTGCCACGATCGGGGTTTTCTGACCGCTCATCCAGCTGACGCCCTTTTGATGGGCCGCCCTGTAGCGCTCCTCATATGCCTCGTAATACTTTGCCCGGTGATCAGACATGATCCGCTCCTTTATGAAAGCCCGCCATCTTCCAGTACGGTAACATTGTAATAGGCATTGTTGTAATCTTCGTTTTCGAAATCATCGACAAATTCAGGATGAATCACGAAGGATTTTCCGTCTGCGGTATGAAGTCTGGTATCGTGATCGAAGAATATGCCGTGGCCACCGTAATAGATCATCTGCTGTATGACATTCATGTAGTCTTTAACTTTTTCTTCGGGAACATTACTGATGCCTGTATCCGGTCTTCCGAATTCGGCCATACCTCTGGTATGAAGCCAGTATTTTTCACCTTCTCTGGAATAAAGAATGACCACATGATTCTGGGCATTGACTTCCTTGTCAAAAAAAGTCTTCGTCCACTTACCCGGCGAATAAATAGTGATTGTCTGCGGGTCAAGAATGCCGACAGCTCCCTGTTCGATAAAAGCCTGCACGATTCCAATGGCATTTCTCATGTAATCGAACGTACTGTCATTCATGACCGTTCCCTGAAAAATAACACATTCCTCCGCTTCTTTGCAGCGCATAAAAAGCGTTTCATCCGCTTCCTTCAGTACTTTTCCCATTGATCCGGTGAGAAATCCGTCGATATAATCCCCGTGATTTTCTCTTGTCAGAGTCCTCAGGTCCAGGCCTTCCGGCAGTTCATCTACTTTATGTTTTGTACGGGACACTACCAGATCCTCTCCCGATACCCCGAAGATCATATAAAAAAGAAATGGTCTGCAGCCTGTATCACGGTAATACTCTCTTTTCATTCATTCCTCCATCGAAATAAAATAAATCAGTCTTCGATTTCCTTCCTGTGCATCAGGTGGATTCCTATATGGCCTATTCCCAGAATTACTACCGCAGCCCCGAGAAGAATATTCCTTCCGTAAAGGGCCAGCAGCAAAAAGGCCAGTACGGGCAGAGTGGCTCCGGCTACGGGAATGCCAAGAATACCGGAATAAAAATCCTTCATGGTCCTGGGACTTCTGAAATACCTGATCCAGAAGATCTCGTAGAGGAGCATCAGGGCAAATGAAAGAACAAGAAAGACAGACCAGACTGACCATGGTCTTAAGTTGAAATCGGAGAAAATGAGGGCCAGAGCTGAGACCAGTACCTCTCCGGTCCGCTCCATGGCCAGCAGGATTCTGTTTTCGTTAACGACATATTTTTCGTAGTCTTTGGGCTGATTCTTTGTCCACAAAAGATTTGGCAGCATCAGCATGACAAGATATATAAGTCCTACATAGGAAAATCCAAAATGCATGGCATTCACTCCTTTGCAGCCGAAGTTGACTGTATTCATCCCCGCAAATCAAATATGGTTCCGCACTGCGGGGCTGATCCGGATGTCGCCGGCTTTCCGGCCGCCGGGGCAGGCTGCTAAAAATAAGAAGCCCTGCTCCGATCTCCCTCTGCCCTCTTCCGTTACGCGCAGAAAGGCCCTATCTGTGGATGTACATCCTTGTCGGATCAGGCTCACCGTCCCCCTGTACCATACAAAGAAACTCCCAGCCGTAGCGCTCGTAGAAACCTGTATGATCCGTGACAAGATAAACAGGCGTGATACCTTTCTCCTTCAGATCTGCAACGGCCATATTCAGCAGGCGCCCTGCGATCCCTTGGCAGCGATAGCTTTCCTCCGTATAGACCGCGCAGATATTGGGAGTCAGGTCCTTTCTGTCATGGAAATCATTTTCGATGACGCCCAGTCCCCCTGCTATATGGTCACCGTTCAGACAGAGATACCAGCCATATTCCGTTTCATTATTTATGTAGGGATTCATGCATTCCAGATATGCCTCTTCAGGAACGCCCCATTTGCTGTGAAACCACTCTGCGGCATTTATGATGAGTTCAGGTCTTTCCCGTAAAGTTATAAAAGTAAGATCATACATATATCTACCTAAAAAAGAAACCTCCGAAATCACAGGCATCCGCCGGTGATGACGGGAAATGATTGATATGCTGCAGTGTATCCCCGAACAGGGATGATCCGCATGGAATCCATTATACGAAATGCTTTACCCCTTTTTACAGTTCCTGATGCCCGCAATGGCAGCATTCAAAGAAAGGAACGATCATAATCCATACACGGCGATGCCCGCCAGGGCAGACAGGCAGATCAGCATGATGGGTGAGATGCCGCCTTTTTTTATTTTTCCGGAGCCGAAGTATACTGTTCCCAGTGTCAGGGTAAGGATCAGCGGCCGCCAGGTCAGAGAACTGCCCGGAATGACAATGCCGTTCCTTGCAATCATGCAGACGCCGGTTGCAAGGATGATCCCTGTCATGCATGGCTTCACTCCCCTAAGGACTGCCTGCACATAAGGGCTTTTCAGCAGACCTTTCAGCATTGCCGTTACCAGAAGAATAATGATAAAGGACGGGAGTACGACAGCCAGCGTTGCGACCAGAGATCCCGGAATCCCTGCCTGGGAGCTTCCTACATACGTAGCCAGGTTTACCATGATCGGTCCGGGAGTGCTTTCACTGACAGCAATCATATATGTCAGCATTTCGTCATCCAGCCATCCATAGGAAAGGACTACGTCACGGATCAGCGGTATGGCACCATATGCGCCGCCAAAAGCAAAACACCCGACCTTCAGGAAACCGATGAACAGTTCCATTAGGATCATTTCCCGTCACCTCCTTTTGAGGAGGCTTTCCGGGCCATGAAAATGATGAGGCTGACAAGTCCCGCAGTCAGCATAAGGATAATAGAGGAGATCCTGACTGAAAAAATGTTGATCAGCAGCATGGCTGTGAACGCACAGAGCATAAAAACTCTGGGCAGTACTTTTTTGGGCATCTTCTTAAGCATTCTCACTGCGGCATCCAGAATCAGGATACCTGCGGCAATCTTTATACCCTGGAAGGCATGGGCGATCCAGGTGATCTCAAGAAAACGGTCCAGATAGACAGATATGGCAAAAATAATGCAGAAAGAAGGAAGGATCATGCCTGTCGTAGCAGCCAGGGCTCCGGCAAAGCCTTTCTGTTTAAACCCGACATAGGTGGCGCAGTTGATCGCAATCGGCCCCGGAGTGGACTCTGCAATCACTGTGATATTCATCATCTCATCATGAGTGATCCATTTCTTTTTCTCGACACACGTATCTTCAATCAGCGCGATCATTGCATATCCGCCGCCGAAAGTAAACAGTCCTATCTTTGCAAAGCTGAGGAACAGAACTGGAAGAATGTTCATTTTTTTATTCTCTCCTGGCAGTTTTTTTTCATTATTACCGTAAACAAGGTTTTATCTTCGTTTGTACAAAACAATTTCCGGATCGGAGCCATTGCAGCCATATTCACAAATAAGAATAAAATCTTCATTTGCAACAATGCCGTAGCAGCGATCTGAATCTGTCCGTTCCACCTGATTTCCCAGATAGATATCCTTATCTTTCAGAAACTGAACTGTAGATCCGTTCTCAAGAGGATATGACAGATTTACGTAAAAACCAGGCAGCAGATTAAGGTCATCTACCGCAAGTTCCTCTATGCCGAAAGCGTTTATTTCATCGATCAGCCGATGCTTCAGGGACGGGAAGTCTTTGTTTCTCTCTGCTACGAAGCTGCCGCCAGAGTTTTGACAGGAAGCAATATTGGAACACATCAACTGGGCGTATTATAAGTACATTATTTTCTGTTCCTGTTTCCTGAGATTTCCCTCAACACATCTGATAATGTATGCCTTAGACAAATCATCAGATGCAACAAAACTGACACTTCCTCCATTTTCTACAAAAGCAACATTGCTTTCCAGGGCTAACCCGGGAAGGGTCTTTTCCTTAATCATCTCATCGAAGCTTTCAACTCTTTCATCATAGTGAGGACAAAAAGCGTATGGAAAAATATCAAGCAATCCGTTCACCCAGCCGTATCCAACAGTGTCGCCATTCCAGAAAACCGAACTGTCACTATGCCCGCAGTTAAACCAGCACATTGCTCCTGCACTAATGCCTGATATAACCGCCTGATCCGTCAAGTATAGATCCTTTAGTTTTCGATCCAGCCCATACTTTTTCCATGTTTCCATCATGAATGCCGTATCTCCGCCGCCTACATAGATTATATCCGCGTGGTTGAGCAGAAAGTCTATTTCGTTCTCACTATACCTTTTCGCTGCAATACTTAATTCTTTCACTCTGCATCCAAGCAGTTCAAATTCATCGTGGATTTTGGATATATATTCTTCGGCATCACAACTGGCAGTTCCGATAAAAAGAAGTTCAGGATTCTCTTTCTTTGTTAATGCGACAATGTACTGGTTAATTTTGTGGGTGGTTTTTAAATCACCACCTGCTATTGCCACGATTCTTCCCATTGGCATCTCCTTTATCTTCGCATATTACAGATTATCACTTGATTTTTTATACCGCCAAGCTTAAGCATCCAGGTCTATGTTTTTCTGTCCGTCAACCTTTTTGTCACTTAAAAGTGCTGGTGTCTCCACATGACCTTGGCAAACCATCTTAAATAAAACGGCTTGTGTACCCTCCGCTCATCCTGGTTTAGGAATTGGCAAATTCCGTATATAGATCATGGCTGAGAAAGAAAGATAAATATCGGCAGCCCGATAAACCGGAAGTTATCTGACAGACTGCCATTCCTCTTTGGAAAGGCATGTTATGTG
>CAMOGQ010000161.1 GCA_946614165.1 uncultured Lachnospiraceae bacterium | reverse complement strand
AGGGTGAAGAGGCCCCCTTCCGCGGAGAATTCCATGATGCCTCCGTATTTTTCCGCCAGATAGCGGATGCTCTTCATGCCGAAACCGTGGTTTGCGGCATCCTCTTTGTGGGTCTTTGGAAGATCGCCCGAGAGAAAGCTTTCCCCGGTATAGGGATTGATGACCTGAATTCCGATCATGGAGCCCCTCCGGTCGATCCGCATGCTGATGGCCCTAAGGGAAGGGTCCGTCTGGGTCTCCACATATTCAATGGCGTTGTCAATGGCATTGCCCAGGATGGCATAGAGGTCCGGAAGGCGGATGAAGGACAGATCCACATCGTCCACAGAGCAGCGGAAGGTGATCTCCTTCTCCTGACAGAAAAGACCCTTTTCCGCCAGGATGGTATTGAGGGCTTCATTGTCGGAATAGACAAGGGATTGATAGAAGTCAATGCTCCTCTGGGCTTCTTTCATGTATTCGCTGCGGTCTTCCTCCCCTGCCTTTTCCAGAGCCTTCAGCTGGTGCTTGAGGTCGTGGCACTTGCGGTTGATGATGGCGATGTGCTCTTTGGACATTTCATAATATTTCTCGGAACTTCTCAGCATATTTTCCAGAACGGTCTTTTCCCTCATCTGGACGATGACCGTGATCATACTGTATAGGATGATCAGAAAGAAGAGACTGACCAGGACGCCGGAGAGCCAGGCCATGGTATCAAAGAAGGATACACGGGCGGCAAAGGCTCCCTGATAGAAGAAGAGGATGACCATGACCAGCACAAAGAGGACGCCAAGAATAAAAGCGGTCTGCCGGTTGTCCTCCAGAAGACTTCCGCCGGTTTCCTGCAGGGACTTTTTAAAGCAGAAGCTCAGAAGAAAGAAGACCAGGACCGTGGAAAGGACCGACAGGCCTGCGTAAAGGAGGAGGTGCTGTCTGAGAAAGGGAAACAGGATTCTGGCCGCGAAGCAGTGCATCAGGCAGTAGATGATGTTCTGGCCCAGGAAGGCGGCAATGGTAAAGTAGAGAGCGTCGCAGCGGCCGATCACAAAGCAGAACCTGGCACAGGCCATGGCAGAAAGGACGATCAGGCCGTACCAGAATACGATTAAATACTGCAGCCTCGGGGCTTCCTTATCCAGAAAGATGGGGAAGTAAAGGAGAGATATAAGGGTCAGGGCAGCAAAGCCTGCCCCTGCACGCAGGAAGAACCGGGGCTTTCTGGGCGCAAAGGGCACAAGGAAAGCCATAAGGCAGGCCAGCAGCTCCATGGGGAGCCGCATTTCTTCAAAATAATAAGTCAGCTGCATCAGAAGCCTCCTGCGTAACGGGTATAGGCGGACAGGAAAGAGGTGCGGCAGCGTCTGCTGACAGGGATCCTGTCTCCGCCTGCAATGACATCGGATCCGTCAAAGCCGCTGACCCGGGAAAGATTGACCAGGTAGCTTTCTCCGGCCCTGGCAAAGTGGTAGGGCAGGAGGGATTCCTCCGCGGCAGAGAGCTTGCCCCGGACCTTCAGGACTTCCCCTTCCGTATGGTAGTAGAGATAGTGCTGCCTGGATTCCACGTAGAGGATCTGAGAGGCCTGCCGCATGAGAGGACCGTCGGCGGTCTGGATCTTGACAGGGGCATCGGCGTTCCGCCGGATATAGCGCTCCGCCTTTTTCATCTTCAGGCAGAAGTCCGGATAGGAGACGGGCTTTAACATGTAGTCCATGGCTTCCACGGAATAGGCCTCGATGGCATACTGGGGCATGTTGGTGACGAACATGAGGGTCACATGCGGATCTTTTTCCCGCAGGACCTTTGCCGCCTCGATGCCGGAGAGGCCCGGCATGTCTATGTCCAGGATGATAAAGTCAAAGGAATAATGGTAGTCCTTTAAGAAAGCGGCAGCGTCCGTAAAGCAGGTCGTTTCCAGGGTTCCCTTTGTATCAGAAAAATATCTGTTCAGGCATTCCAGCAGCTGGTCCCGGTCCCCAGGACTGTCGTCTACGATCGCAATTCTCATAAGATAAGGGCCTCCTTTTCCTTTACATATTTTAACAACCGTATATCTTAAATACAATCGGAACCGATTGTGACAGGGAAGGCGCCGCATTTGCCACCCCCCTTTTCCCGGGAAAAACTTCGTGTTATCGTTTGCACAACGAAACAGGAACGGTCATGAAAGATTACAGTTTTTTACAGGGAGGTATGAAAACATGACAAAAGAAGAACGCAGACGCAGAAAGTTCCGGATCTATGACGGAAAGAAGGTCAAAAAGCCTTCGAAGATCGCTTTCGTCATCGTATCCATTTTTCTGATCATTGATCTGGCAGCAGCGGCGGTTATTTCCGGCCTGTCCCCTTATTTCGGCGTTGTGGACAACATCGCCTTCGCTTCCGAACCGCAGAGCGCGGACAAGGACGCCGTAACAGAGGAAGCCAAAGCCATTACCATGCAGGAAGCAGAGGAAGGCATTGTGCTTCTGACCAACAAGAACCATACCCTGCCTCTTTCCCGGGGCGAAAACATCAACGTCTTCGGCAGAGGCAGCTATTATTCCACCTTCGGCGGTACCGGTTCCGGTGCCGGCGGCAGCAATTACGTCAGCCTTTATGACGGCCTTCGGGAAGCCGGCTTTACCCTGAACGAGGACCTGGTAAGCTTCTATCAGGAGAATGCCAGGGAAACCCAGAGCATGGGCCTTGTAGGAACCGATTTCGGCCTCTATGAAAATGCGGCGGACGAACTGGGAGAAGACCTGATCTCCGGCGCAAAAGACTTTTCCGATACGGCCGTATATGTGATCTCCCGCGTGGGCGGCGAAGGCGACGACCTTCCCATGGACACTTCCGCCTATTACGGCGGATCTTCTGACCGCCACTATCTGGAGCTGAACGAAGCAGAGGAAAGCATGCTGGCCATGCTGGAAGAAAACTTCGGCACTCTGATCGTTGTGCTCAACTCCACCAACGCCATGGAACTGGGATTTCTGGAGGATGAAGGCGTGGACGCCGCTCTCTGGTCCGAATGCTACGGCTCCGTAGGTACCGTCGCCCTCGGCAATATCTTAAACGGCAGCGTAAACCCTTCGGCCAAGACTTCCGATACCTTTGCCTATGAAGTGGAATCCAATCCTACCTATTACAGCTTCGGCGGCTATGACTATATCAATGTTTCCTACAGCAACGGCGGCCTGGCAGCAGGGACCGGCGATGCCGTAGCAGGCGACGACCCCTTCCACTATGTAAAATACGTAGAAGGCATTTATGTAGGCTACCGCTTCTATGAGACAGCCGCGGCAGACGGCTTCATTGACTACGACAAAACAGTGCAGTTTCCTTTCGGCTACGGCCTGTCCTACACAGAGTTTGAACAGACCCTGGACAGCGTGACCTTTGACGGCAGCACAGTAAAGGCAGAAGTGACCGTAAAGAATACAGGCGATGCAGCCGGCAGGGAAGTGGCAGAGCTTTACTACAGCGCTCCCTATACAAAGGGCGGTATCGAAAAGAGCGAAGTGGTCCTGGGCGCATTTGCAAAGACAGATCTTCTTGAGCCCGGCCAGTCCCAGACTCTGAGCCTGCAGATCGCGGCCGAGGATATGGCATCCTATGACTACCTGGGCATCAAGGCCGCAGGCGGCGCCTATGTACTGGAAGCAGGAGACTATGATATCCGCCTGCAGAGCGACAGCCACCATGTGATCGATCATCAGACTGTGACCGTAGAGAAGGACGTGGTCTATTCCGACGAGAAAGACGGAAAGCGCCCCTCCGACGGCGTGACAGCCCATAACCTCTTTGACGATGTGACTTACGGAGAAGATATCGTATACCTGTCCAGAGCGGACTGGGCCGGCACCATGCCCACAGAGCGGGCTCCTCAGAGCCAGGAAGCTTCCGAGAAAGTGGTTTCCGTACTGACAGATTTTGAACTGAAGCTGGAAGATCCTTCTCCCGCCGACTGGAAGACGGAAAAGAACGGTCTGAAGCTGACCGATATGAAGGGCGTTCCCTATGAAGACGAGAAGTGGGACCAGCTCGTTGCCCAGATCTCCAAAAAGGAACTGGCAAATCTTATCTCCACCGGCGGCTGGCAGACAGCGGCTGTTCCCAGTGTAGGCAAGGGACTCTACCTGGAATGCGACGGCCCCAACGGCATCAACAACCTGATGGCCGGTTTCTTCAAGGGCGTCAAGGGAAATATGTACACCAACCAGGCCACCCTGGCCCAGACCTGGAACGCGGATCTGGCTTATGAAAAGGGTCTTGTCTACGGACGGGAAGCCAAGGTCTACGGCGTGGCCGGCATCTACGGCCCTGCCGCCAACATCCACAGAAGCCCCTTCTCCGGAAGAAACTATGAGTACTATTCGGAAGACGGCTATCTTTCCGGCATCATGTCAGAAAGAGAATGCACAGGCATCAAGGAATCCGGCGTCTACTGCTACTTCAAGCACTTTGCGGTCAACGACCAGGAGACCAACCGCGACCACGGCGGCCTCGCCACCTGGCTCAACGAGCAGGCTCTGCGTGAGATCTATCTGAAGGGCTTCGAAGTCGCTGTCAAGGGCGGCAATACCACAGGCATCATGTCCTCCTTCAACAGGATTGGCGGTGTGCCCACTGCCGAGAGCAGTGCCCTGCTGAAAACAGTCCTGCGCGGCGAATGGGGCTTTAAGGGTGCTGTCATCACCGACTGCGTCATGGCCTGCACCACAGAGGATATCAACCGTTCCACTCTGGCCGGAAACGACTTCCAGCTGAGCTACGGCCTGATCAAGGGCCTTTCCCCGGAACTGACAGATTCTGTATCCGGACAGGAAGCCATGAGATCTTCCGCAAAGAACATCCTTTATATGGCAGTCAATTCTGATGCGCCCGAACTCTATGCACCGCATATGACCACTCTGGGCAAGATCCTCTGCACGATAGGTGCCGTCCTGGCCCTGCTCTTTGCCCAGTACTATATCCGCTGGTTCAGGAGAAACGGCAGATGGAAAAAGGGAACTCCCATGACCTGATCCGACGGCAGGGAAATAAGAATTACAATTCAGAATAAGTTTTCTTAAGAAGAGGGCATCCCTGCGAAAGCGGAGATGCCCTCATTTACTATTAGGATATATATTAATTGAAGCTTTCCGCACGTAAGAGGCATGCTGAACCCTCAAAACGCAATAACTGATACTTCCCGCATGGAATAATCGCTTTCAGCAGTAACCCATGATAAAAGCGCAGGTATTGCCTATGCGGGCTTATGAATGGATATCATCACTGGAAAACAGGTGACAGACCGGGCCTCCTGCCATCACCGATCCGAAAGCTCATGCCGCTTACCGGATCGTCTGCCCTGCCTCCCGGCAGCAGAAGGATGGGCTGATTCTTTGTGCTGTCTGCGGCGGTACGCTGAGAAGCCATTCCTGACATCGCCAAAGTGGGCGCTCCTGACAGCACGGTTTGTTTTGAAAAGGCGGCCGGATTTCCTTTAACCGGGGCTTTATCACCGTTATTGCCAAATCAGCCATTGGATGATGTGCCTGCCTGATGATTGGGGATATCCCCTTTCTGGCAAAGAAAAACCAGCCCGGCAGATCACCGGACTGGTTAATGTCATTGAGAAACTCTCATTTGTGCGGGACGAAAAGTATCCTTAGAGCTGCCAGGCTCTATCTTTAAACATTTTTATGTTTCCTGCTTTGCCTGTTGTCAGTTCCGCTGCTTTCTGATGCTCCTCCAGATCGCTGCTGCTTAAAATGAACTCACGCATTAAAGAAATCCGTAGGCAATCACAGCAGAGACAATAAGATAAAGGATGCCCAAAAAGAGGGGATAATTGAAATGAGCTTTTTCTCTTTCTGTCATAGCCTCCCTGAACTCCTGGAATCTCTGTGTTCCGTCTTTTTGTTTTCTCAGGTGGTTTGTCAAATTAGTCCATCCGAAAAGATTGTATTCTCCCCGAAGATCCATTGCATAGAAGATTCCTGCGACGGTCAGTATCAGTCCTATAACCGTCAGCGTATTTGTAAAGGAATACAGTCTTCCGTTCTGGGCGATAACTGCTCTTACGACCGGGATCACCAGACTGACGAGAACATATGTTAAAAGAACACGAGGATGAACTTTATTGAGCTGTCTTAACATTTCGAAGACCTCCTTTTGATTTTCTTAATGTTTAAAATAATAATACCACTTAAGAAGCGGCTATCAAGTCCTGCTTTGTTAAGGATGCATCAGAGTTATCTATAGTGGTTCATAGTGGTTCGCTGTGCGTTTGGAAGTGGGAGGTTTTAGATATAAAGAAAAAAGGGGCTGAGAACGCATATATAAACAGTTCAGGAAAGATTATTCAGAGATTATAAATTGTATAAAAATATCTGAATTTCGTGAAAAATGGCAGACACGCAAAAGGCAATTTTCCCCTTGCATTCCCCTCGGGGGAGTGGTAGGATACCACTTGTCGCCGCGAGAGAGGCAAAAAACTTCCGTGAGGCGGCCGGGCACAATTGAAGGACAGGATGGCAATGAGCCGGAAACCTGAAAAACTTTCAAAAAAAGTGCTTGACAAAGATAACACGTTTTGTTATATTATATAGGCTGTCTTTGAGAGCGAGAGTTCAAAAAGACACGGGGCAGCTGCCATGCAGTTCCTCGGAAAGCTCCTTTAAAACCAAATATATGACAACTTAACAGAAATGCAACCCTGAAGATTTCTT
>CAMOGQ010000160.1 GCA_946614165.1 uncultured Lachnospiraceae bacterium | reverse complement strand
GGCCAGCATCCGGGCGGCATCGTGGTCCTGCCTCTGGGAGAGGACATCAACTCCTTTACCCCCGTGCAGAGGCCGGCCAACGACATGACCACGGACATCACCACCACCCACTTTGACTATCACTCCATTGACCACAACCTCTTGAAGCTGGACATTCTGGGACACGACGATCCCACCATGGTCCGCATGCTGCAGGATCTGACCGGCATCGATCCTCTGACCATTCCTCTGGACGATCCGGACGTCATGAGCCTCTTTTCCTCCACCAAAGCCCTGGGCATCACCACGGAGGAGAACGGGGGCATCGACGTGGGATCTCTGGGCATCCCCGAGTTCGGCACCAAGTTCGTTATGGGCATGCTGGACGACACCCGCCCCACCACCATGTCGGAGCTGGTCCGCATTTCCGGCCTGTCCCACGGCACGGACGTGTGGCTGGGCAATGCCCAGACCCTGATCCAGGAGGGGAAGGCGGTCCTGTCCACCTGCATCTGCACCCGTGACGACATCATGTCCTACCTGATCGGCAAGGGCGTGGAAAAGTCCATGGCCTTCAAGACCATGGAATCCGTCCGCAAGGGCAAGGGCCTGAAGCCCGAGATGAAGGATGCCATGCTGGCCGCAGGCGTTCCGGACTGGTACATCGATTCCTGCCTCAAGATCAAGTACATGTTCCCCAGGGCCCATGCGGCGGCCTATGTCATGATGGCCCTCCGCATTGCCTACTGCAAGGTCCATGAACCTCTGGCCTATTATGCGGCCTACTTCAGTATCCGTCTGGATACCTTCAACTATGAACTGATGTGCCAGGGAAAGGAAAAGCTCCTTGCCACCCTGGCAGAGCTCCAGGCTCTGGAAAAACCCGCTCCCAAGGATCTGGCCATGATCGACGACATGATCCTGGTCAGGGAATTCTACGCCAGGGGATTTTCCTTTACCCCCATCGATATCTTCCAGGCCGGATCCAGGACCTGCAAGATCGTGGACGGCAAGATCATGCCCTGCCTGACCAGCATTGACGGCATGGGCGAAAAGGCGGCGGACGCGGTGGTGGAAGCCGCCAAGGACGGCCCCTTCCTGTCCAGGGAGGATTTCTACAACAGGACCAAGGTCCCCAGGACGGTGGTGGACAAGATGAACGAAATGGGCCTTCTGGGCGATCTGCCCGAGACCAGCCAGATCTCCATCTTCGACCTGGGCATGTAGGGATCGGGAGGTCCGGAAAGGACAGATATGTACGAACAGTTTGAAAGGACCCGGCTGCTCTTTGGCCGGGAAGCCATGGAAAAGCTTGCCGCCTCCAGAGTGGCGGTATTCGGGATCGGCGGCGTGGGCGGCTACGTGGTGGAAGCCCTGGCCAGATGCGGCGTCGGAGCCCTGGACCTTGTGGACAACGACAAAGTGGCCCTGTCCAACTTAAACCGCCAGATCATTGCCACCATGGACAGCGTGGGAAGAGAAAAGACACTTGTCATGAAGGAGAGGATCCTTTCCATCAACCCGGAGTGCAGAGTGGAGATCCACAACTGCTTCTACCTGCCGGAGACAAGGGATCTGTTTGATTTTTCGGCCTACGACTACGTGGTGGACGCGGTGGATACCGTAACGGCCAAGATCGATCTGGTCATGAGCGCAGGAGCGGCGGGGACCCCCATTATTTCTTCCATGGGAACGGGCAACAAGCTCAATCCTGCCATGTTTGAAGTTTCGGACATCTATAAGACTTCGGTGGATCCCCTGGCCAGAGTCATGCGCAGGGAACTGAAAAAGAGGGGCGTTAAGAAGCTCAAGGTGGTCTATTCCAGGGAAGAGCCCGTAAAGACTCCGGAGCCGGAAAGGCTGGAAGAAATCCGGGAAGCGGAGGCACCGGTAAGAAGATCGGTCCCTGCTTCCAACGCCTTCGTGCCTCCGTCGGCGGGGCTTCTGATCGCCTCGGAGGTGATCAGGGACCTGACCGGCGCCTGGTAAAGAGGACGGAGGACCTTTTTAGAAACAGATGATCAGCACTTTTCATGGAGTTGGCTTATGGACAGGCTGGAAGCCTTTGAAAGGATGCTTGCAGACATAAAAAAGCAGGCGGATGAGGAAAACAGAAAGATGGCGGAGCTGAAGGCGGCCGGAAGAGAAAAATCCGCCACCTACAGACAGTATTTCAGCAACCGCATGCTCTATAAGCTGATCCTGGACAGATACAGGCAGTACGGCCTTCTGGACCGGGACGGCGAAGAGGAAAAATGATGAAAAGAAAAGTCCTGTGGACGGGACTGACAGCGCTTTTCATGCTGGTCCTTTCCGTGCTTCTTATAAAGCTCGTGGACGGAATGGTTCAGATCGGTGATGATATCCCGCTTCTGCTGATCCTTCTGGCTGCCGTGAACGCGGCATCAGGCGCGGTCAGCGTGAAGCTTTATCAAAAGGGTGCTGCCCGCGGGAAAAAATGAGGGAAGCAGGGCAAAGGGATCATGATCCTGCCCGCGTTTTCAGATTCTGCCGGAGTATTTCCGTCTTATGGGAGGTATGTATGGGACTGTTTGACAAGCTGTTTAAGAAAAAAGAAGAGCCCGCGCCGGCAGAGGAAGAAGTCTGCACCGACGGCTGGGACGCCATTACAGAGGAGTTCGAAAGGATCTATCCCGGACAGACGCAGCCAAAGCACTATGCCACCATCATCAAATGGATCGTTGGGGGAAAGGATCCCCTTGACGGGATCTCTGTCTATGACGGAGGGGACTTCTGGCATTTCGTTTCCTACGGCCTGACCGAGATCTACGACAAGGAGACCGAGGATAAGGAAGTCAGCGGCTACGGCTATGAGCTGACGATGAAGCTGAAGAAAAACTGGTATGAGGATGAGGAAGCGGAGCTTAAGAATATCTGCGGCATCCTGCAGATGATCGCCAGGCTGACCTTTACCAAAGGAGAGATCTTCCGGCCCAGCGAGTTTATCTATACAGGTCAGAAGGAAGGCATCGACGCCAGGCAGATATCGAAGCTGACAGGCTTTATCACAGTGGCAGACCCTTCCGTCAATGCCATCGATACGCCCAACGGCCGCGTGGAATTCCTGGAACTGATCGGCATGACCGACGCAGAGCTGAAGACCCTGTCCGACAGAGCGTCTGTCACGGAAATCTATGAAAAGCTGGGCTCGGACCTCACGGACTACGGCAGGGAGTCCCTGCTCTGAGGCTCTTTCCGGAACTCCGGCAGGAAAAACAGTGATTATCTGATCATGGAATTCTGAAAAAGGCTCCTGCCGGCGAAGGAGCCTTTTTCACTATAAGGATGCGGAAGGAAAGCATCCTCATGCCGTCTTTATCGCGGACTGCGGGGCGGACAGGATCGGAGGCCTGATCATCGGGATCCGCCAGGCAGGACCGGAGGCGGAAACGATCCATAACAGGCCGGCAGGGCAGATGGAATGAGGAAAATCATCTTTTCCTTTTGCTGTCTGTATGCTATTTTAATGTACGGAGCAGGGAGGGGCCTGTTCCGGATCTTTATGACAGAAAGGAGACCCGCCCCGGCGGGGCAGTTCCTTCCCCCTGAGGGAAAGGAGCTGCAGTGAAGACAAGATGAAAAGAAGAAACAGATTCGCGCTGATCACGGTCCTTGCGATCCTCATGCTGACCCTTTCGGCTTGCGGGCAGTCCTATTTCAAAGTTGACGAAAACACCGATAAGAGCATGCTGATCTCGGCCCAGAAAGCCGGAAAGGATTCTTATTTCATGTCCGGTTCCCTTACAGTGGAAGAAGGGGAGGAGATCACTGCTTCCGCAGACCTTTCCAAAGGGCGGATCAGAGTTGAAATCTTCCTGGAGTCGGGTGAGCAGAGCAAGGACCAGATGCCTCAGCTGGAGGAAGAGCCCGCTCTCAGCGCCAATCTCCAGGGAACGGACAGCATGTCCGGCACCGTGAACCCGGGGACCTACATGGTGCAGGCCACCTGCCTTGAAAAGGCAACCGGCTCTATCGTGATCGAAGTGGGACCGGCCGAATAAAAACGTCACAGTCTGCAGCCCCGGCTCCTTTATTGACGCTGCGAGACGGCTGATACCGGCGGCCTTTTGGGCCGCCGTTTTTTGGAGTTTTATGTAAAGCAACCTTGACAATCGTGGCCGGAGACGTTATTCTTGCTGTAAAGGGACCTTTACATACATGAAAAGCAGTACTGATTTTGTAAAGGAAGCTTGTCGGCTCCCTGCAGGAAGGAGGCGGTGTCTTGAAGAATCATGTGGAAGAGCTCCGCAGGGAGCGGGGCCTGAGTCAGGAAGAATTTGCCAGGGCCATCCGGGTCTCCAGACAGACGGTGAGTTCCATTGAAACAGGAAAATACAATCCTTCTCTGGAGCTGGCATTTGTCATAGCGGCATTCTTCGGGAGACCCATAGAGGAGATCTTCATTTACGGAGGAAAAAAGCAATGAAAAAAGGATTTCTGATGGAGGGCACAGGCCTTGCCCTTCTGGGCGCTGCTTTTATACTGGCTGCCCTTCTTACGGACAGCGCTCTGGAGAGTCTTCTCTGGGGTTTTGGAGGCGCTGCCATGGCTCCGGGGCTTGTCATGACCGTCCGGTATTTATACTGGTCCGCTCCGGGGAAGGAGAGCCGTTTCCGTGAGCTGCAGGAAAGAAAGGATATAGAACGCGGGGACGAGCTGAATGAAAAGCTGCGGGACAAGTCGGGCAGGATCGCCTATATGGCAGGACTTCTGATCCTTGTCGTTTCCGAAGTTGTCTTCGCCGTTCTCGGAAAGATGGGCCTTGTCAAAGACTACAGGATCTTCGTGCCTTATCTTTTTGGCCTGCTGGCGGTGCAGATCCTGATCGGCATGGCGGCTTTTCACCTGCTGAAAAGACAATACTGACTCAGTCTTCATAAGTCCTGATCCGGCCGGATGCCCATGGCGACGTCCGGCTTTTTCTGCGTCCTGCCTTTTTTCTGTCCCTCCCTCTCTCCGTCAGAATATGTGATTTCATCCGCCGATAAGATGTTATTTTTATCATATTTCGTGATACTATGATATATGATTTCAGCCTTCCAAAGCTGCGGCTGCAGCTTTTTCCCCTTCCGCCGTCCCCCATGGGACCCTGCGGCAGGGGCCTGGGAAGTCTGAAAAATGAGTAAAGGAGGAAGAAGTGTATGAGAAAAATCACATCATTCTGGCTGGTTCTCTGCATGATCTGTGCTCTGACAGCCTGCGGCGGACCAGGTCAGGGAACAGGCCAGGGGACAGAGACGGAGCCTGCCGCTTCCGTGGACACCGGCGCTTTCAAGACCATGGGCGACGTCTTTGCCTATGAGAGCACTAATGAAGGCTACAACGACAGGTACTATGTCTATGCCTTCGAAATCGACGGAACTGTCTTCCGCGCGGTGGCAGAGCTTCCCGCGGATGTTTCCGAGGCCATCTGGGCCATCGATTTCCAGGACGAGACCAGGGAACAGCAGGTGCTGGATCTGGTCTCCCCCCTGGAGATCACACAGCTTGACAACCTGACGGAGGGTATGCCCACCCAGGAAGAGCTGGACAAACTGGCAGGCACAAATCTGCAGGATCTGGTGGACCAGGGGTGGACCTTCTACTACTGGAACCCGGAGGCCGGGGAATACGGCATGAATCACGGCCCCTACAGCTTCCAGCTCACCTGTGAAGGCAGCCTGGAAGATCCGGAAAATTTCGACGAGAGCCAGGCAGGCGCCCTGACAGTCACATCCGTCGTCTGTGAGGGAGCAGGCAATGCAGCAGGAGACATACTTGACAGGGAATATGACGGCGGAGAAGACGGTGCCTTTGAGGAATCCGGCATCGACTATCTTGCCCTGGTCAATAAGCTGAATCCTCTGCCGGAGGGCTGGGAGGATGCCCTGGAGACCGTGACTGTCACCAATTCCGTGGGGGACCAGGTGGAGGTGGAGGCAAAAGCCTTTGAAGCCTACGAGATGCTCAGAGCCGATCTGGAGGAAAACGACGGCATTTATACCGAGCTTGACTCCGCCCGCCGCTCTGTGGCTGCCCAGCAGGATATCATGGACCGCTTCATCGAAAAATACGGCGCCGACTATGCGGCCAAGACCGTGGCCCAGCCCGGCTATTCCGAGCACCACACAGGCCTTGCCCTGGATCTGTATTTTAAAATCAAAGGGGAGAACGGAAGCTTTACGGACGTCTATTACAACGAAGACATGGAAAAGCCCGAGTATAAAGGCATCTGGGATGCCATCCATGCAAAGCTTGCGGATTACGGCTTTATCCTCCGTTATCTGGAAGGGGAAGAGCACATCACGGGCTACCGCTACGAGCCCTGGCACATCCGCTACGTGGACGATCCCGAGATCGCCCGGGAGATCATGTCGGAGCCTGGCATGACCCTGGAAGAGTATCTGGCGGGAGAAAGCGCACCGGATGTGGCCATCGACCTGTCCGGATCCTCCCTCTATACGGACGAAGAGCTGCGGGACGCCATGCTGGCAGTCAAGTGTAAGTTCGCGGCCTGGGCCGGATGCGAACTGCATGCCGTCCGTTATGCGGGCGACGACTGTGCTTCGGAGGAGAACCTGGCATGGCTGAACTCTCTGGAGAAGGGAGAATTTACCCAGGTCATGGAACTTCTGATGGATTTCCATACAGGAGACGCAGCGGATTCTGCCTTTAATGCGGATTACGAATACACGGACTATCAGTGGTGGCTGGGCCGCACTGAGGACGGCAGCTTTGAGATCGTCAGCTGGGGCTACTGATCACCATG
>CAMOGQ010000159.1 GCA_946614165.1 uncultured Lachnospiraceae bacterium | reverse complement strand
TGTTGACGGCCGCTTTAATCCCACTCGCAGATGAACCAGTAGGTCTCATCGCCCAGCTGGGCGTCGTTCCATGTCCCGTTCTGGGCTGCCGCAAAGAACTGGGCATAATTCTGGTCGGTCCCGCCGTCCGGCAGGCCTTCCGCCCAGTTGCTGTATTCGGAATTTCCGTCGCTCCACTTCCATACCCCTTCCTCGTTCTGGTCGGTGAAGGCAAAGAAAGCGGATCTGACCTGGGCTTCGGATACCATGCGGAAAAGGGCTCCGTTCTCGTCTGCGCTGTCAATGTCGGCCAGGTGGCCGCCTCTGACCCTGCAGAAATTGCGGATGGCGCTGTAAGCCTTGCGCCCCCTGCCGATCATGCTGTCTATGCCGCAGGCGGACATATCATAAAGGGCATAGGTGGAATCTCCCACCGTAAGGGTATTCTCGGGCATGATGCTGCTCATGACGGAGGCTTCCACGCCGGAGTTGATGGTCTTCCATTCGCAGATCAGCAGCTCTCCTTCCGCGGGGTCCGCACTGGTCCAGGTGCCGTCCATGACCGTGCCGTTGAAGCAGGCAAAGCCGGAACCGTCGTCCTTCACGTCCAGGGACCAGTTGCTGTAATTCTTGTTGCCGCCTCCGAACAGGGCCCTGGTCTTGCCCAGAGAAAGCACCTGGTTATAGATCCTTCTGTTTTCCTTGGCACCGCCGATCACGGCAGGTACGCCGCCCATATCCCTGCAGAAGGCATCCAGTTCTTCCAGGCTTTCCTTTTCCAGCTGGAAGATATCGTAGAAGCCGTACATGTGGTCCTTATAGGATACAAGCCGCAGAAGCCCTGTCTCGTTTACGGATATATCCACGGGTTCTTCTTTCGGCTGAATGCTTCTTCCGTTCAGGAACTGTCTGCCGAAAAGGCCGACCATGACCAGCAGAACTGCCAGCATGACCAGACGGATGGGAAAGAGCCTGGGGATGGGGGGATTGACCCTGTCATAGGTATCCTCGGTCTCGTCCAGGCTGTAGCCGCAGTATTTGCAGAATTTTACGTCTTCCTCCAGTTCCTTGTTGCATTTGGGACATATTTTAATAGCCATAAAAAATCCCTGCCTCTTTCTTCAGATTTTGCTCCCTACAGTATACTCCAAAAGCCCTCTGATGTCCTAACAAAATTGTATGGCAGGAGACTGTATGCGGAATACTTTTTCAGATTGTGTTTTCGTAGCGGTCGGCTTCGGTGCGCAGCATCTTCTTTCCGTTCAGGATGATGTAGCCCTCCTCGGGATCATTGTGGGGAATGAACCTGGGCACCGCGTCTTCCGCATGCCGGTGGCCGAAGCGTCTGCAGGAAATATCGTCTTCGGCTTTGATATAGTGGCCGTCGTCTGCCAGAGGCCTGGACTTGGGTCCGGTCTTCCCGACAGATCTGGCAAAGGTAGCGGCAGCCGTTCCGGCTTTGGGCCTGTTGGGAACAGATGCGGAAGACGCACCGCTTTTCTTTCCCTTTTTGGCGCCGTTCAGAACGGCAGCGACAATGGCAAGGAATACGAAATAAATAAGAACTTCCATTCAGAACCTCCTTCCCTGGAGATAAACTGCATATTCTTCTGGTTTCATGATACCGCAGGGACCGCCGGAAAAGCAGTCATAAATTTGTTAACTCCCGCAGATGTCCTGAAGGCAGGCCTGGATTTCCTTAAAGGAAGCTTTCACAGCCCCCTGGACCATCTCGCGTTTTCCGCCGCCCCGGGCCCCGAAGGCTTCCCGCAGAGCTGCGGCGCCTTTCCGGGCATCCTCCGTGCCGCCTCCGATAATGAATTTATAGCCTTCATCGCCGCTTCCCACGAAGACCCCGCACATGCCGCCGGTCTTTTCGCAGAGGCTGTTGACCAGTTCCCTCTGGGCCGCCGGGCTCATATCCTTCTCCTCCAGGAAGATATTTTTCTGACTGCCGGAAAGCTGTTCCAGCTTCAGGGCTCTGATCTCCCTCTCCAGTTCTCCGATCCTGAAGCGGAGGGCCGCGTTCTCCTCCTGGATGAGCCTTACGCCCTCGCCGATGGCCTCCTGGGGACGGCTGGTCAGCCTGGAGACCTCCTCCAGAGCCCCCTGCAGCGTCCTTGTCAGCTGCAGGGCCCGCCGTCCGCAGACGATGGTCAGGCGGGTCCCGCCGTGGAAGCGCTGGATCTTCATGATCCGGATCATGCCGATCTCCCCCGTTCTTTTCACATGGGGCGCGCAGCAGGCGCAGGCGTCCACACCGGGGATGGTCACGATCCTGACATCCTTTTCCAGCTCGATCTTGGACCTGTACTCCATGGCGGAGAGGGCCTCGGGAGAAGGATACTCCGCCAGGATGGGCAGGTTCTGCCAGACCACCTCGTTGGCCGCCGCCTCGATCCCGTAGATCGTATCCGGCTCCGGCTGTCCGTCAAAATCCAGTGTAACAGTGTTCTGACTCAGACGAAAGCCTATGTTGTTATATCCGTATGTTTTATGCAGCAGGCCGGAAATGATATGCTCGCCGGAATGGTTCTGCATGTTGGAGAAGCGCTCTTCCCAGTCGATGCAGCCCCTTAAGGCAGCTCCCTCCCGGAATTCTCCGGCACGCTCCTTCTGCACTGCCACCGTGTGGGTGATCACGCCGTCCCGGATCTGGACATCCGTGACCGGGCACCCGTTCAGTGTCCCTTTGTCCGGCGTCTGGCCCCCCTCCTCCGGAAAGAAAAGGGTGCTTTCCAGGATAACCTCCATAAGAAGGCAGTCTCTGTCCGGACAAAGAGCATCCTCCGGGCCCCGGGCCCGGAGGATAGTGCTTTCAAAAGTCCGGCCGTAGGGATCCGTATCATATAATCTGATCGTGTCTTTCATCTCAGGCCTCGTTTTTATGGTTCTGCGGTCCGAAGGGATATTACTGGTCCTCTCTCCGTTCCGCCTGGTTCGCCTGCATCTTCAGGTAGGCGTTGATAAAGCGGTCCAGGTCGCCGTTCAGGACGCCTGCCGCGTTGCTGGTCTCTTCCTGGGTCCTGGTATCCTTGACCAGGGTATAGGGCTGCAGGACATAGGACCGGATCTGGCTGCCCCAGGCGATGTCCTTGACTTCGCCTCTGATGCCTGCCAGCTTGGCTTCCTCTTCTTCCATCCTCTTCATATAGAGCTTGGCCTTGAGCATCTGCATGGCCTTGTCCTTGTTCTGGAACTGGGATCTTTCGTTCTGGCAGGTCACCACGATCCCGGTGGGGAAGTGGGTGATGCGGATGGCCGAGGATGTCTTGTTGATGTGCTGGCCGCCGGCGCCGGAGCTTCGGTAAGTATCGATCCGGATATCGTCGGGGTTGATTACGATGTCGATGTCCTTTTCGATGTCGGGCATGACGTCGCAGGATACGAAAGATGTCTGCCGCTTGCCCTGGGCATTGAAGGGGGAGATGCGGACCAGTCTGTGAACGCCTCTTTCGGACTTGAGATAACCGTAGGCGTTGGTGCCGTTGACCTGGAAGTCCACCGACTTGATGCCGGCTTCGTCTCCGTCCACATAGTTCATGACGTCGATGGTAAAGCCCTTGCGCTCTGCCCAGCGGGTGTACATGCGGTAAAGCATGGACACGAAGTCACAGGACTCCGTGCCGCCGGCGCCGGCGTTCAGGGAAATAATGGCGTTGCAGTCGTCGTACTCGCCGGTCATGAGGGTCGCCAGCCGCATTTCCTCGATCTTTGCGGCAAAGGCGTCCAGCTCTTCCCGGACGATCTCCGGCACGGTCTCGTCCTCTTCCTCGTTGCCCATTTCGATCATGTCCATCATGTCGTTATAGGAGGAAAGAAGGCCGTCGGCCTCGGACACGATGGTCTGCAGGTCCTTGAGCTGCTTCATCTTCTGGTTGGCTTTGTCTGCGTCCGACCAGAAATCGGGAGCCTCGGACTCTCTCTGCAGCTCCTCGATCCTCTGTTTCTTGTAATCCAGATCCAGGGAGTCCCGGACCTCATGCATGGGAGTTTCGTACTGGGAAAGCTCCTGCTTCATCTGATCTAATTCTATCATTTTAATTCATCTGCCTTTCTCTGGTTTGAATGTCTGAGGGGTCTGCACATGTGCCTTAAGACCGGGCTAGTAGTCCGGCGGGGCAGTCCCTTCCCTTCAGACCTTCAGCCTGCCGTGGCAGTTCTTGTATTTCTTTCCGCTTCCGCAGGGGCAGGGATCGTTGGGATAGACCTTCTTCTCGACTCTCTTCTGGGGCTTCTTCTGAAGGCTCTCGTCCTTGTTGGTGCCGGTGACCTTGACCACTTCCTTTCTCTCCTCCACCTTCTGCTCAGGCCTGGACTGATAAAGGATGCGGACGGTATCCTGCATGATATTGGTGGTCATCTCGTTGAACATCTCGTAGCCGGCAAGCTTGTATTCCACCAGAGGATCATGCTGGCCCAGGGCCTGCATGCCGATACCCTGACGGAGCTGGTCCATATCGTCGATATGGTTCATCCACTTGCTGTCCACTACGCGAAGCAGGACCACGCGCTCTCTTTCTCTGAGCTTCTCCAGCTGGCCCTCGGCGTCGAAGGCGGCTTCGATGGACTCGTAGAGCTTGGTGGCCTCTGTCTTCAGTTCCTGCTTGAGATCGTCCCTGCCGGAAACATGCAGGGTCTCCCTGGTCAGGGGCCTTATGGGAATGATGGGCAGAAGGAGCTGGTTGAGCTCGTTCAGATCCCATTCCTCCTGATCCATGTCATCGCGGATACAGGTATCCACCGCATTTTCCACGATGTCGCCGATCATGGAGAAGATGGAATCCCGCATGCTCTCGCCGTCCAGGACCTGGCGTCTTTCCTTATAGATGACCTCTCTCTGCTCGTTCATGACCTGGTCATAGTCCAGCAGATTCTTACGGATGCCGAAGTTGTTGGTCTCGATCTTCTTCTGAGCGTTCTCGATGGTTTTGGTCAGCATCTTGTGGGACAGTTCTTCGCCTTCGGGAATGTTCAGGGCGTTGAACATGTCGATCATGCGCTCGGAACCGAACAGGCGCATCAGATCGTCCTCCAGGGAGATGTAGAAGCGGGATTCGCCGGGGTCGCCCTGACGTCCGCTTCGGCCGCGCAGCTGGTTGTCGATACGTCTGGATTCGTGGCGCTCCGTGCCGATGATCTTGAGACCGCCGGCCTCTCTTGCCTCGTCATCCAGCTTGATATCCGTACCACGGCCGGCCATGTTGGTGGCGATGGTGACGGATCCGTGGATACCGGCCTGGGCAACGATCTCCGCTTCCAGTTCGTGGTACTTGGCGTTCAGTACGTTGTGGGGGATGCCTTCCTTCTTCAGCATCCTGGACAAGTCTTCGGAGACCTGGATGGTGATGGTGCCCACCAGAACGGGCTGGCCCTTTTCGTGGGCCCTTCTGACCTCGTCGATGACGGCCCTGTACTTTTCCTTCTTGGTCTTGTAGACCGCATCCTGCAGGTCCTTTCTGCGGACCGGCCTGTTGGTGGGGATCTCGATGACATCCATGCCGTAGATGTCGCGGAATTCTCTTTCTTCTGTCAGGGCTGTACCGGTCATGCCGCACTTCTTGTCGAACTTGTTGAAGAAGTTCTGGAAGGTGATGGTGGCCAGGGTACGGCTCTCCTGCTTGACCTTGACCTTTTCCTTGGCCTCGATGGCCTGGTGGAGACCGTCGGAGAAACGGCGGCCGGGCATGACACGGCCGGTGAACTCGTCTACGATCAGGACCTGATCGTCACGCACGATGTAGTCGTGGTCCAGGTGCATGAGGTTGTTGGCTCTCAGGGCCAGGATGATGCAGTGCTGGTATTCCAGGTTCTCGGGATCGGCCAGGTTCTCGATGTGGAAGAAGCGCTCGCACTTCTCCACACCGGCGGCGGTCAGGGAGACCACCTTGTCCTTCTCGTTGACGATGAAGTCGCCGGTCTCTTCTCTTTCGACGCCCATGATGGCATCGATCTTGGACAGGTCCTCCATATCCTTGCCGCGGACCATCTGTTTGGCCAGGATATCGCAGACCTTGTAGATATCGGTGGACTTGCCGCTCTGTCCGGAAATGATCAGAGGAGTGCGGGCTTCGTCGATCAGGATGGAGTCCACTTCGTCGATGATGGCATAGTGAAGACCGCGCAGGACGCAGTTCTTCTTGAAGATGGCCATGTTGTCGCGCAGGTAGTCAAAGCCCAGCTCGTTGTTGGTAACGTAGGTAATGTCGCAGTTATAGGCTTCCTGGCGCTCCTGGGGCTTCATGGAGTTGAGGACAACGCCCACGGTCAGGCCCAGGAACTCATAGATCCTTCCCATCCATTCCCGGTCACGGGCAGCCAGGTAATCGTTGACGGTGACCACGTGGACGCCCTTTCCCTCCAGGGCATTGAGGTATGCGGGAAGGGTGGCCACCAGGGTCTTGCCTTCACCTGTTTTCATTTCGGAAATACGGCCCTGATGGAGGACAATGCCGCCGATCAGCTGGACCCGGAAGGGCTTGAGCTGAATGGCTCTCCATGCGGCCTCACGGCATACGGCAAAGGCTTCTACCAGGATGTCGTCCAGAGTCTCCCCTTCGGAGAGCCTCTTCCTGAATTCATCTGTCTTGGCACGCAGCTCTTCGTCTGTCATGGCCTGCATGGCCCCGTCCAGAGCTTCGATCTTTTCCACCAGGGGCATGATCCTTTTGACCTCGCGCTGAGAGTGTGTGCCGAATATTTTATCAAAAATTTTTGCCATAAAAACTTCCTCTTTTCGTGCTCTAAATAGGCATACGCAGTCATGATAGCATACTTCCCGGCCAATTTCATCCTGTTCATGTTAATTTTATGATTCCTGCCGCGGCGGCGT
>CAMOGQ010000158.1 GCA_946614165.1 uncultured Lachnospiraceae bacterium | reverse complement strand
GACGAAGCGGACGGCAGCAGCCTGAAAGGAGCCGAGATCCAGATCCTCGACAGTGAAGGCAGCGTCGTCAGGTCGTGGACTTCCGACGGAGAAGTGTATGAGATCGAAGGCCTGAAGACCGGAGAAGTGTACACGGTCCATGAAGTGAAAGCCCCTGAAGGCTATGCCGTTGCACCGGATTTCACATTTACCATTAATGAAGCAGGGACAGTTACCAGCACCGGAAGCATCACAGAGGACGGCGTCCTCCTGGTGGAAGATTTGAGGACCCGCGTCAGAATCAGCAAGGTGGATGCGGAAGACGGCAGCAGAGTGAAAGGAGCCGGGATCCAGATCCTCGACAGCGATGGAAATATCGCCAGCGAATGGACCTCCGACGGGGAAGTGCACGTGATCGAAGGCCTGAAGACCGGAGAGAAGTACACGGTCCATGAAGTGAAAGCTCCGGAGGGCTATACCACCGCGTCTGATTTCACATTTACCATTGATGAAGAAGGGAAAGTGACCAGCACCGGCAGTATCACAGAGGACGGAGTCCTCCTGATGGAAGATGCCATGACAGTCACAAAGGTTCTGAAAGCAGACGAGGACGGAAACATCCTGGGCGGCGCAAGGCTGCAGATCCGGGATGCGGAAGGCAGCGTTGCTGCAGAATGGACTTCTGGCGGTGACAGCTTTAAGACCATTAAGGGCCTGAACATCCTGGAGCATTACTTCCTGATCGAGACGAAGGCGCCCAAGGGCTTTAAGGTGGCAGATCCCATCGAATTCTATCTGAAAGAAGACGGGACCATCGTATGCGTATCCGGCGGCCGGGTGGCAGAAAATGTTCTGGTCATGATTGATGAGAAAGTGACAACGGGCAAAAAGACCAGGACGGATGATGACATGAACGCGGCCATGTGGGCAGCTCTTGCAGCAGCGGCAGGCGCAGGCATCGCCGTACTGGCCAGGAAAAAGAAAAAACGTCAGAACTGATCATGTGATGAAAAGCAGGGCCATGTTCTGAGAAGGCGGCAGGGCCGGCGGATGGATCCGCCGGCCCTGCCGCATGTACTGACTTTTTGAAACTGAGGATCCCGTGGGCAGATCTTCCCTTTTTAGCCGGAGTTGTTGAAAAAAAGCCTGAAAACGGCCCGCATTTAACAGGAACGGTGCAGACAAAAGAGCGGAGCAGCGCTATTATATTTTTCGTAAACAGACATCTATTTACCAGGAGGAAAAAATATTATGACTAAGTTTACAAAATTCATGAGCCTGGCTATGGCCCTGACCCTTGCATTTGCCATGACAGCCTGCGGCGGTTCCAAGGCACCTGAAAAGGAGCCCGCTGAAACAGAGGAGACTCAGGCAGAGGAGACTCAGACAGAGAAGACCGAAGAGACGGAAGAAGCTCCCGAAGCTGAGACAGGGGATGCCGGAACGGAAGAAGCAGTGGTGGAAGACGCTGAGTACAGCATTGCCGCAAACCTGACCGATACCATGAATGAGGACGGCTCCAGGACCATCGACACAGATTATTTCACAGTGACCCTGCCCCTTGGCGATACCTGGGAGTATGAAGTGAACGATGAGTATTCGATCTCCTTCTACAACTCCGCAGCAAAGAACAACAACTGCGGCGGCCATCTCGGAACTATTGCGGCTGTAGATCCTGCCGATACCGATTATCAGAACCTTCCTCATTACGCAGAGATAGGTCAGATGGGCGGCATCCTTTATATCATTGATTATCCTACCGATGTTCAGGCGGATGTTTCCACCGAAAAGAACATAGAGGACTATCAGACAGTTTTTGCAGAATTTGGCAAAATTGAGACCGAGCCGGAAAATATGCCTGTGATCCTTAAGTGATCAGAGCAGAGAAAAACTTAAATCACGATTCTGTACGGATCTCCCTTTCAGGCAAATGCCTGGGAGGGAGATTTTTTGATCCGGTCCGGCGGGATGTCCTATAGGGGATCGGGAGTGGTTTTCTCTGATGGTGTCCTCAACTGCAGATTGAGTGCAATCGCCGGGATGAAATCTTATACTGTATATCACAGTTCCTGCCCGGGAAGATGCGGCAGCAGGGGACTTCCTGCCTGAGTTTTAAGAACCGGGCAGGTGAGGGGCTGATTCTGAAAAGGGTGCTTTCCTGAAAGGCAGGGAAAGCATAAAAGGAAAGCGCTCCTGTGAGGCGTAAAAAAGGTTTTCATGAAGGGAGAAAGCAGTATGCTGGTGTGGATGAGCAGATTACTGGACGTGAGCAGAGCGTTTTACACGGAGAAGCAGAGAGAATACTTTTTCAGACTGGTGGACGAAATATATCGGCATTTCTGCATTGAATCTGTCCGTGAGGTGTTTCCGGGCTCTGCAGGCGATGAAATTGAAAAGATGATCTGTGAGGGCCGGAAAGTGGAAGACTGGTGGGATAAATATGCCGGCCCGGAAGCGGATATGGACAGCTTCCTATACGACAGAGTATACAAAGCGGTATTCGACGATCTGCAGGTCAATATCGAAGATTACGTGGAGGAAGTCTGTACTTCGGCACCGGAGGAATATCCGGAAGAATGGTATAAATGCTCCTTCATTAAATCTCTGCTGCACGAATTTTTAAATGACAGGGAAGATCCGTATAAGATCAGTGTCCGGCTTTCGGACAAGGAGACTGCTTTCCTGACATATGCTTTATGCTGGATCCTGACCATCCATTTCCGCAATGTTTTTGACATGGAGGACCAGGATGCGGAGTATATGCTGAAGATCCTCTACTGCGGAGAATTTGCCCAGAATGACTGGCTGAACATGTTTTACCATGAAAATGTTCAGACGATCCGGAGAAAAGTAACGGAACAGTTCCTGTATGCCTTTCTGTCCGGTAAATACAATCGCGGTATGGACGGGGCATCCTTCGCGGAGTTTATCCATGATGAGATGTTAGCGCCCGTGTATATGACCCTTTACGACGCCAGGGAAGAGATCATGGAAAAGAGCGGGGAGTACTGGGCAGGCCATGCGCAGCTCTGCTCCGCGCCTGATGAGATGGAAAACTTCTGCCAGTATATAACTTATCATGTGCATCTTTTTATCCCGGAACCCCGAATGGAGTGGTACCTGCAGGATGCATCCGGAAAAGAGGACCTGACGGAGTATCCGGAAGAAGATCCCTCCTGCCGGGATGAATAAGGACAGGATACGGGGAGGAGCTCCAAAGGCCCTTCGCTCTGCAGGGAAGCGGCCTGTCCAGCCCTAAGATATAGTAAAAAGTCATGCGGATCCCCATCCGCTTTCAGGCATGTTCCCATGGGCCGGCCGGGCAGCGGGACATGCTTTTTTCTGTCCCTGATCCTTCCGGGAGAAGAGACGCAGTGAAGGTTCAGGTGGCCACAGGACATGTGATTTGGTAAAATGTATCTGAAAAAGCATTCGTAAATACTGAAATATTCAGACAAAAAGAAGCCCCTGCCGGTCTGGGAGAAATCACTGAAAGACAGGAAATACAAAAGAACTTTGGAAGAGAGGTAAAGGGGGTATCATACAGGATCCTGCTGATAGAGGACGGCAGCGTGACAGCGGGCGAAGGAGAGAGCGAGGAGAAAAGGGAGGAAAGACAGGCATGAAACAAGAATATGAAGCTTTATTCACCCCTTGGAAGATAGGGAACTGCGAAATCAAAAACAGGATCGTTATGACCTCCATGGGCGGCACGGATCTTTTCGGCTGGATGGAGATGCACCATTTCGATCAGGAGGGCGCCCGCTTTATCCTGGAAGCGGCAAAGAACAACGCAGGCCTGGTCCTGCCGGGATGCCAGCCGGTCTGGAATCCCATGTACGGCCAGTGGCTCTATAAGAATAAAAAGATGTTTAAGGACCTGGCTGCCTGGATGCCGGAGTTTCATAAGACGGGGGCAAAGCTCTTTGTCCAGCTGACGGCGGGCTTCGGCAGAAGCTTTACCATTTCCGGGGTCATGGAAAAGCTCTGGCAGAACAAAGCCCTGAGAGCGGCTTCAAAGCCCGTCATGGATCTGGACAGGATCACGGCTTCCGCCAGTCCCTCCCCCAACCGCTGGTCGGATAAAGTCCCATCCAGGGCTCTGACCGTGGAGGAGATCCATGAATATGTGGACGCCTTCGCAAAAAGCGCCCTCCTCTTAAAGGATGCGGGCGTGGACGGCGTGGAGATCCATGCGGTCCATGAAGGATATCTGCTGGACCAGTTCACCCTGGACTATGTAAACCACAGGACCGACGAATACGGCGGCTCCTTCGAAAATAAATACCGGTTTGCAGCGGAGATCGTTCGGGCCGTCAAGAAGGCCTGCGGAGACGATTTCCCCGTCTCTCTCCGCTATTCGGTGCTATCAAAGACCAAGGGCTTCCGCAGAGGCGCTCTGCCGGGAGAGGAATACGAGGAAGCGGGCAGAGACATGGAAGAGTCTGAGCGGGCGGCCAGGTTCCTGCAGGATGCGGGCTACGACATGCTCAACTGTGACAACGGCACCTATGACGCCTGGTACTGGGCCCATCCGCCCATCTACATGCCGGAGAACTGCAACCTGGAGGACGCGGCCCATATCCGGAAAATCGTGGATATCCCGGTGGTCTGCGCCGGCCGCATGGATCCCGCGGCCGCGGCAAAGGCCGTGGAAGAGGGAAAGATCGACGGAGCAGGCTTTGCAAGGCGCTTCCTGGCGGATCAGGAATGGGTTACCAAGCTTATGGAGGACAGGGAAGAGGAGATCCGCCCCTGCATCCTCTGCCACAACGGATGCTTCAACATGGCTCATTACAAGGGCGTTCCCAACGACCAGGATCTCTATGACAGCCTCCATCTTTCCAGATGTGCCGTCAACGCGGAGACCATGCAGTGGAACAGACACTATATCAGAAAGGCCAGGGAACCCAGGACCGTCCACATCATCGGCGGCGGCATAGGCGGCATGGAGGCGGCCAGAGTCCTGAAGCAGCGTGGCCATAATCCGGTCATTTATGAAAGGTCGGACAGACTGGGCGGCACCTTTATCCCGGCTTCGGCCGAATCCTACAAGGGCAGGCTCAGGGAGCTTCTTGACTGGTACAGGCGGCAGATGGAAGAGATGGAGATCGACGTTCGTCTGGGAACGGAAATAAAGTCTATCCTGCAGCTGGGCAAAGGGCCGGTCATTATCGCCACCGGAGCGGTTCCCAGAGTCCTTTCCTCCGTAAAGGGCCATGAGAAGATGATCGAAGCCTGCGACTACCTGCTGGGACAGGAAGTGGGAGAGAAAGTCGCCGTGATCGGCGGAGGCCTGACCGGGTGCGAGATCGCCTATGAGCTGTATCTGCAGGGAAAGCAGCCCCTGATCGTGGAGATGATGCCGGATCTGATCTGCCAGAAGGGAGTCTGCCTGGCAAACTCCTCCTATCTGAGGGAGTTCTTTGCCTGGAAGAAGGTCCCTGTCTTTCTGGAGACGGCTCTTTCGGAGGTTACGGAAGAAGGAATCATAGTGAAGGATAAGGACGGCAGGGAGACGGAAATTCCCTGCGACTCTGTCATCTCCTCTGCCGGCTATCTTCCCGCCCCTCTGGCGGACCAGGGCAGGAAAGAGGTGTACCTCGTGGGCGACTGCAGAAAGGTGGGGAACCTCAGAAGTGTCATCTGGGGCGCCTATGAAACCGCCATGAAGATCTAGGCGGCGGCATCCCGGAACATAAGGACAGCATAAGACAAAAAACGAGAGCAGGGAACTGAACGTCAGCCGGGATGCTGGTCAGGGCTGACAATGTAAACATAGAAAACAGGGAATGCCCTAAGCAGGAGCAAAAATGGGACATCTGACATCAAAAGACGCATACAGAAATCTGGAGGACAGGATCAATTACTTTACCCAGGGAGCGCCCGCTTCCCCGACACTTACGAAGATCCTGGAAGTCCTCTTCACGGAAAAGGAAGCCAGACAGGTGGCCATGCTCCCCATCAGGCCCTTCAGCCTGAAAAAGGCGGCATCTGTCTGGGGCATATCGGAGGCAGAAGCCGAAAAGCTCCTGGACCGCCTCTGTGAAAAGGGGCTGATGGTGGACTCCTATCACAAAGGAGTCCGCCAGTTCGTGCTGCCCCCGCCCATGATTGGATTTTTCGAATTCGCTCTCATGCGGACCAGGGGAGATATCGATCAGAAGTACCTGAGCGAGCTTTTTTACCAGTATATCGACGTGGAAGAAGACTTTATCAAAAGCCTCTTTTTTGACCTGGATACCAAGCTGGCCCGGGTCTTTGTGCAGGAGCCGGTCCTTCTGACGGAAAAGGCCAATCACATCCTGGACTATGAGAGGGCCACGCACATCATCGAGGAAGCGGAATATATCGGCGTGGGCCTGTGCTACTGCCGCCACAAGAATTCTCATCTGGGAAAGAAATGCGAGCTGAACGCGCCCATGGAGACCTGCATGACCTTCGACAACATTGCCAGGTCCCTCTCTGCCCACGGAGGCTATGCCAGGCTGATCTCGAAGGAGGAAGCCAAAGATATCCTGGAGACGGCCTACGGTTATAACCTGGTCCAGATCGGCGAGAACGTGCGGGAGCATCCGGCTTTCATGTGCAACTGCTGCGGCTGCTGCTGCGAAGCCCTGCAGGCCGCCCGCAGATTCAGTCCCATGCAGCCCATCGAGACGACGAATTTCATTCCGAAAATCGATCTCGAGGACTGTATTTCCTGCGGGAAATGCTCCAGGGTATGCCCGGTGCTGGCCATCTCCATGAAGGATAAAAAACCCGTCGTAGACGAATCCATCTGTCTGGGATGCGGCGTATGTGCCAGGAACTGCCCCAAAAAGACCATTACCCTGCAGCGAAGGCCCGTCCAGG
>CAMOGQ010000157.1 GCA_946614165.1 uncultured Lachnospiraceae bacterium | reverse complement strand
CATCTTTTCCGCCAGCTCGTCCAGGGCGATGATGACCGCGTTGTGCCTGGCCGTCCTCTCGTCGTTCCTTTCCTTTCTGACGGGCTTTGGCATGAGCTTCCAGCCGGCTCTGGTATCGATATAGTTGGTGCCGGCCCTGACCAGCTTGTCATAGGCTTCTTCCCCGTCCTCCAGGGCTCTGACGCCGGAGAGCAGCGCTTCGTGGATCCGGTTCATGTCCTCAAAGGTCAGAACGGACGGCAGTTCAAGATATTCCGCATAGGTGGTGATCATATCTGTATCCTCCATTGCTGAAAACGGTTTCAGGTTGTCTCTTTTCCCTCTGATTATACCATGCTTTCCGGTCCCTGCGGAGTATGCAAAAGACCGGCGGGAAGCTGCTTCCCGCCGGCCTTTCAGACAAGTTCTTATTCAGTTTCAGTTCAGCAGGGGACCCGCGTCCGGAGCTTCTCTTCCTCAGGAGCCCAGAGTATCCTCTCCCAGCTCGTTCAGAGCGGCGTTGATCTGCATCAGATCATATACTCCGTGGGAAATGAAAAACTTTACGATCAGATCGCTTTTGGATCCTGGAGAAAAGGCATAGCCTGCTCTTTTTAAAAACTCCTCCGCCTCCCCCGGGGGCAGCTCCATGGCCAGGGCCAGGGAGATCACCGTATGCTTCCTGGGATGATAGGCCGGATTGGTCCTGATCTTGGAAAAGAGCTTTCTGTCGATCCCGGCCTTTTTGTAGACCTCTGCTTCGCTCATGCCGCTTTCTGCGATCTTGCGGAAGAGCATCTCGTGAAAGGTCTCTCCCACCTGCAGTACCAGGTCCGAAAGAGACAGACCCTCGACGCCGGGTGAAAACGGATCCTGGCCCTTTTCCTCCGCGGCCGGTCCCTGGATCTTCTCCTTTTCCCGGGGAACGTAAACTTCGTGGATGTATCGGTCCAGTTCTTTCTGTAATAAATGATCCATTTCTTCGCTTTCTCCTGTGGCAGTCATTCGGTATAAGTGCATTGTATTACTTTTGCCTGCCGATTTGGTCGCCGCAAATGCGACATTACCTGCCGCTGCCCTCGGAGATTCTGTCGAAAAGCTCCCTGACGGCGTACCAGCCGGGATCTTCGTTAAAGTCCTTTCTGTAGAGATCGCGGACGGTCCGGATCCCGCAGGAGGAAAGTCTTTCCCTGCAGGGGACCGAAATGTTAAAGGATTCGATCTTCCTGTCCATGTTTTTGAGGGCGGGCTTTACCAGGGCGTTTTTTCTTCCTTCTCCCCGGCTGCCCCCAATGCTTCCGGATTTCAGCATTTCTTCCTGCAGTGCGCTGATCCTGTCCAGGATCTCCTCCCCGCTTCTTGCACCCAGGTTTCTGACTCTCATAAGTCCGTTCCCGTCATCCTCGCTGCAGAGCATCACGATGTCTCCCACCGTGCTGCAGCCGGCCCTCTTCAGGCAGTTGAAGGAGCGGACCGACAGATTCAGTTCGGAAAGATCCCTGCCAAGCAGTTCGCTGCCCATGTAAACGGTAATGGTCCTTCCGAACGCTGTCAGCTCCCTGGTTTCGTTTTCATTCAGAGGGCCCCTCTTTACGGCCGGACCCTCCTTCCATATGTTCAGATTCCTGATATCGTACAAATTCAACGCCTCCATCCATATCTTTGTAAGTGGTCACCACAGTGTGCCACTCGATCCGCCGGCAGCCCTTCATGGTCCTGAAGAAGTTGTTGGCGTAAAACCTGAGCTGGGTCTGATTGGGGGCAAAGCCTTCCGCATGGATCCTGCAGTCCCCGGATACCCCGTAGATCTGGCGGATCATGTCGCTCTGTGCCAGACGCTCCAGCGTCTCCTCATACTGCTCCGGATGAACCTCCATATCGATAAAGAACTTCAGGCCTTCCGGCACCATGGTGGGATCCACCACAGTCTTATAGCCCTGGATCACGCCCGCCTTTTCCATCTCCTCCATGCGGTTTCTGACGGAAACCCGGGAAATCCCGACAGCGCTTCCGATCTCCGAGTAGGACATCCTGGCGTTGTCTTTCAGTATTTCCAGTATCTGCAGATCGGTCCTGTCCAGTCCTTCAATGTTCATCCCTTATCTCTCCGTAATGCTCTGCCTTTTCAGACGTTTTATGTGCTTGGCGCCCTGCACTGAATAAATGATAGCAAGGAAAAGAGCCTCTCACAAGAGGCTCTTTTACGTTTTGAAGGCTGATATTTACTTTTCGATTCTATTAATACATTATTCTTCCGTTTCGGAATCTGCTCTTACAGTACCGGTTTACCGGATAAAGTTGGTATGGACTCTCTCCTCCGGGGAACCTGTGACGATGCCCTGGTCTCTGCCGGCCGCGATGCATTTGATCAGCCAGGCCATGTTCCGGCCCAGGGTCCTCATGATCTGCATGCCTTCTTTATCCTGCATGACCTCCTCGGGGGAATTTCCGTGGACCATGTTCCAGTACTGGGAAGAGACCACCGGCATCTCGTTGATCATGAAATACTTGTTCAGAACGTCCAGGGAAGCGGTGGTGCCGGCCCTTCTTGCGCTGACGACGGCCGCGGCGGGCTTATGCTTCATATCATTTCCATAGAGCCAGAAGAGTCTGTCCAGGAAGGATAATACCTCGCCGGAGGGAGAGGCATAGTAGACGGGAGAACCCACGATGATGCCGTCCGCCTCCTTTACAAGCTCTCCTGCTTCCTTCACGGCCTTGTCGATGTTTCCGTTCACCGCATCCAGACCCACAAAAAGGATCTCTGTTTCGATGCCTTCCTTCTGCAGGGCCCCTGCCGCCTCGCACAGAGCAGTATAGGTGCAGCCCGATTTTCTGCGGCTTCCGTTGATCAGTAATACTTTCATTCTTTTCTCCTTGCCGGCCTGTCTTTCTGCCGGCCTCATTTTGTATGGTTCTTTTTCCGGATGTTACCGGGTTCTGTACTGTTAAGCTCTTCCCTTTACGGTATCTGCCTTCAGGCCCTCTGCTCTTTTCCCAGCCGTCTGATATAGGCTATATAGGCGATCGTCAGTGCAAAGGCCGAGATGCCCCAGCTTAAGGGATAGCAGGCCATCAGGGTCCCGTAGCCCCCGATCCTTGAAAAGACCAGCGTGACCCAGCTGATCCTGACGCCGCAGACTCCGAAGAGGGTCAGCACCGCAGGCACAAGGGAGTATCCGTAGCCCCTCATACTTCCGGACATGACCTCCATGACCACGTTGATCAGTTCTCCCGAAAGGATGTAGCGCAGGCGGATCAGTCCCAGCGAAATGACTGCCTCATCCCCGTTGAAAATACCCAGGAGGGGCCTTCCCGCCGCCAGGATGGAAAAACTGACCAGGGCACAGACGGCAAGGTCCATAAGAAGGCTGATCCTGGTGACCTTCCTGCATCTGTCCAGGCGGCCCGCCCCGTAGTTCTGTCCCACAAAGGTGGTACAGGCCTGTCCGAAGGAATTGATCACAAAGTAGCAGAAGATCTCGATGTTGAAGGCCGCCGAAGATGCCGCCATGACATCGGGGCCCAGGGAGTTGACCGCCGACTGAATGATGATGTTGGAAAAGGAAAAAACCATGCTCTGAACGGCGGCAGGAACGCCGATCCTGAGGATCCGGACCAGTTCCTGGCCGTGAATCCTGAAGTCCTCTCTTCTCACCCGGAAATCCCCGGGATGCTTCAGAAGCAGGATAAAGAGGACGCAGGCGCTGAAGGCGTTGGATGCCACCGTGGCAATGGCAACACCCGCCACGCTCATGTGCATGACACAGACGAAAAAGAGGTTCAGAAAAATGTTGATGACACCGGCGGCGGTCAGGACCGCCAGCGGGGTCCTGGTATCCCCCTGGCTGCGGAATACGGCCGAGAGGAAGTTGTAGAAGATAATGACCGGAAGGCCGCTGATATAGATCCGCATGTAGAGGACGGACAGGGGCAGGATCTCCTCCGGCACAGACATCCTCTTAAGGATCCATGTGACGAAGAGCTGGCCCGCAAAGCACATGGCGAAGCCGCAGACAAGGGCAAAGGCCAGGGCCGTATGAACGCTTCTCCGGATCCCCTCTGCATCCTTTTTACCGATATAGCGGGAAATGACTACGTTGGCCCCCATGGAGATGCCGGTGAAGGAATTGACAAGTAGGCTGACCAGGGGAGCATTGCTTCCCACCGCCGCCATGGCGTTCTTTCCCGCGAACTGTCCCACCACGGCCACATCGGCCGCGTTGAAAAGCTGCTGCAGGATCCCTGTCGCTGCCAGAGGCAGGGCAAAGACCAGCAGCTTGTCTCCTATGCTTCCATTTAAGAGATCCATGGATGTCTTTTTACTGTGCATTTGTGCTTTCGATCTCCTTTTAAACTACGGCAGAAGAAATAACATCTTCCCGCCAAGCCGCCCTTACTGCTCCACGGGCAGTCTGCTGATGTACCTTTCATCCACCCGCTTTTCCATATCCGCCGCCGTTTTTGCTCCGATCCCCTTTATGGGCCTGTACCAGTCCGGCTTTCCCATGGCCAGGATCAGGTCAAAGACGGTAAAGATGCCTGCCTTCATAAGGGCATCCGACTGTTTGAAAGTGATGCCCAGGCGCAGGCAGAAGTCTCTTCCGCTGACTTCCGATACGTCGTCGCGGATCACCTCCTCGGGACAGGGAATCTTTCTTTCTTCCAGATAGGACCGGATGGCCCTGTCGTAGCCCTCCAGATACCATGCGGCAATGCCTGGCCATTTGAGCTTTCCGAGAGCTTTGGAGTGGTAGGTCCCCACCGTGCCCGCGGCCCGGTTCAGAGCCTTTCCGATCTCCTCGTTCCGCATGTGCTCCTTATACTTCATGACCACAGTCCTCTGCTGCTTGTCCCGCAGCTGCCCTATGGCTACTTCCAGGCCTGCCTTCTGGTCGGGCGTTGCCCCCTCCGGAGTAAAGCCCTCGATCTTCAGGGCCCGGATCAGGTTGTCGGGATAGGGGACCACCTTCCTGGGGGCCGGTTCTCCCTCCATGTGAAATCCCAGGGCCCTCCGGATCTGCCTGTCCTCCGCTTCCGGATAAAGTTCTTTTACGCGCTGAAAGATCCTTTTGGCTGAGGTCCCGGGATCTTCCCTGTAGCAGGATGTCACCAGGTCTCTTCCCCAGATATGCTCGGGCGTGCAGTAGACAGCGATGCCCCAGCCGTACTCCTCTCCCTTTTTACTGGTCTTTCTTTTGAAGTTCCTTACGCAGAGATAGGTCTGCATCTGCAGGTTCGTGATCTCGCCCTCGAAGTTCTTTTCCCCGTTCTTTCCGTAGCCTGCCAGTTTTTTCACCTCAAAGGAAAAAAGCTCTCTGTCCGCATATTCCTCCGCAAAAAGGTCCATGATCTTCTTGCTCTTCATGCTGGCCTTTTCATCGTCCCAGAGGGCGTCGAAATCGTAGCCGTCCCTTCTCCAGTTGGCAAAGACCGGGAGCCACTCGAGCGAAATAAAGCCCGCCTTTCTGTCGAAGAACTTTCCGTAGGCCACATGGCCTCTCTCAGCCAGGATCTGTCTCCAGGCCCAGGGATCTCTTTCGGGATCCTCCGACCACCAGCCGTCCGCGGCGGTATGTTCCTCCACGGAAAAGCCGGGAATGTCTCCCCGGAAGAGGGGAAGGAATCCCACCTCGTCTATATATTTTTCCAGTTCGGCCGCACTCTTTATACAGGCCGGATCCTCCGGATCCAGTCCCTGCATGACCCATCTTTCCTCGTCTGTCATAGGGAATACCTCATATCAGATATCAAACATATCTGACGCTGTTTTCCTTTCTAACAATGTACCTTACCACACTCCGCCCTCTTTTTACAGTCTTCCTTTTTTCCCGGTCAGGACTTCCGGAAATTCCGCCTGACCTTCCCTGAAGTACTGCCCTGCAGAAATTGCAGGAAGAAGGTGCTGACGGAAGCAAAAGCCGCGGGACAGACCGCACGAAAGCAGGTCTCCGAAGAGAATCCCGAGTTAAGAAATATGGTGCTGCCTCCTAGGGCATGGCTGGAAAAAGTTATAAATATCTCACTTTTCTCTTGACACAGCCGGCTGGAGTGATATATTTATAACATATCAAGTGTGAAATATATCACATGGAGGTTAAATATGAAACGCAGAGTCACTTTAAAGGAAATCGTAGGAACCCAGATCGTTTACGCAGTTATGCTTGCAACTTATTACTGGATGTGGGCAAGGCTGGACTGGAAGCCCTGGTATACGACCGTTCAGACCGTACTTGGCGGTATCTTCTTCGTTACACTGTTCTTCCATACCGCCAGAATCAGGAAATACAAAAAGGAATGCGTGGATGAATTGGCAGAAAGAAATCTCAGGCGGTGTGATTCTTTTTGTCTGAAGCTTTTTCTGGCTGCCATGATCATCGTTGCATGGTTCTGTGCGGTCGCAGGACACGGCTTTGAAATCAGGACCGGAATGATCGGATGGATGATCGTTCTGTCCGTTCTGGCTTTATCCGTCATCCGGACAGTGATGTTCGCGGTCCTGGACAGTAAAGGAGTATGATATGGCTCTCATTACCAGAATCAAAGAATACCGGGAAAAAGCAGGCTATAAGCAAAGCGAACTGGCCGAACTGGTCGGCGCCAGGCGAGAAACCATCGTTCACCTTGAAAACGGAAAATATAATCCCTCCCTCAAGCTGGCCATGGACATAGCGAAAGTATTCCATGTCACAGTCGAGGACCTGTTTGAGTTTACGGATGATTAGATTCCCGGAAGGTCACTGAACCTGAAAAACCACGAACCTGCCCGGAACGAAAACGGCTCTTATTCCTCTCCTGCGGGGAATAAGAGCCGTTTTTCTAATAGTAAAGTCTTCAGTGATCTTTATTCCTGTGGATACAGAAAGGATATCAGACTGTTATGAAGTGACCTTTGTCAAGAGGTAAATTCAGCATCCAGCTTGCT
>CAMOGQ010000156.1 GCA_946614165.1 uncultured Lachnospiraceae bacterium | reverse complement strand
TGTTTTGTCCAGATGCCCGGAACATTGTATTTCTTCTTCAGCCAGATGATATACAAAAGAGGCAGAGCATATGGAATTCCGAAGCATATAAGGGCCGATCTCAAATCAAGCCGTATTTTGTATATTGTTTCCGCTGCAAAAATACAAAGAGAAATGGCGCAGATGACGAGATACGCAATTCCGCGTCTGCGGCGATACTGCCTGCGGATATGGTCACTTAAAAAACTGACATCACTGCTTTTCAGAAGCGGCCGTGCATCCATCAGATCACGTATCCCCAGTACAAGAAAATATACTACCCAAAATGACATATTTGCCTCCTCCTTAAAGTCCCGGCAGACCAGTCAGAATCAGGCCAAAGCCCCCCTCTTCCTAAACTGCTTCTTTATTCAAATTACACATTACACGCAGCAGCCTGGTCATATCGATGCCTATTATACTCCCCCTGTTTCAACTTACAACTGCGCTTAAATGTTAAAAAAGACGCCCGCCAGCAGCCGGGGCGCCCGCAAAAGCCGTGATCCGCCCGATGAAAGGGATTCTCAACAATTCACTCAATAATTCCCGGCTGTCCGGACAATGAAGGACCTGAACACCCGCATCGATTCCATGGTATCATTATGTACAGGGGAATCATTTCTCTTAACGGAAGATGTGCAGCCCGGCAATTTTCAGGACCCCTTTTATCTGCGGCATTAATCCGGGTTTTGAAAGCAGTGAGGAAAGAAAAGATCAGAGTAAGAACAGTGAGGAGGATTGATGAAAACAAGGTGGTATAAGAACGCAGTAGTCTACCAGATCTATCCGTTCAGCTTTATGGATTCGAACAATGACGGATGGGGCGATATCGAAGGTATCATATCCAGACTGGATCATATCCGTGATCTCGGGGTGACAGCGATCTGGTTCTCCCCCCTGTACAAGTCACCGGACTACGACTACGGATATGATGTCAGCGATTACAGGGCGATCGATGAGAAGTTCGGCACCATGGAGGATTTCGAAAGGCTTCTGGAAGAATGCCATAAGCGGGACCTGAAGGTGATCATGGATATGGTCATCAATCACACCTCCACGGATCATCCCTGGTTTAAGGAAGCAGTCTCATCCCCCGATTCCCCCTACAGGGATTACTATATCATCCGGAAGGGAAAAACAGAGAAGGGAAAGCTGCTGCCTCCCAGCAACTGGGAGTCGACCTTTACCGGTTCTGCATGGGAAAGGATCGGAGACAGCGATGAATTCTACCTGCATCTTTTCTGCAGAGAACAGGCGGACCTGAACTGGGAGAACCCCAAAGTCCGGAAAGAGATCATCGACATCCTGAATTTCTGGCTTGACAAGGGCGTTGACGGATTCCGCTTTGATGTGTTCAACATGTTCTCCAAAGTCTACCCGATCCGGGATGATGATTCCAGGGATTCCTTCCAGAAAGGCGCGCCCTGTTATGTGGACGGTCCCCGCATGCATGAGTTCCTGAAGGAACTGAATGAGAAGTCCTTTTCCTTTTACGATATTTTCACGGTAGGGGAGTCTTTTCATCCTTCTGCTGAAAATGCCCGGGAATATGTCCGGGAAGGCAATGGCGAACTTGACGCCATCTTCAGCTTCGGGCATCTTGACTCGGACAATATCGGAGGAAAGAAGTTCTTTCCCAAGCCCTTTGACCTGCGCCAGTTCAAGAAGGGCTTCTTTGATCCCCAGAGGGCAGCTTACGGGAACGGGTGGAATACACTGGTCCTGGAGAACCACGACAATCCCCGCAGCGTGAACCGCTTCTCGATCGATACGAAGAACTACCGTTATGAAGCTGCTTCCATGCTTGCGGCAGTGACCTATATGGGCCTTGGGACGCCCTTCATCTACATGGGACAGGAATCCGGGCTGACAAACTGTGATTTTAAAAGCATCGATGAGATGAAGGATCCGGTCAGCCATTTCGTCTATGATCTGATGACGGGTTACGGTATACCCGGGCGCCTTGCCTTCCGCTTCATCAAATACGGCGCCAGGGATCATTCCCGGGTCCCGATGGCGTGGGATGATTCTGTCAACGGAGGATTTAACAGGGGGCACCAGCCGTGGCAGTGCGTAAATCCTCTGTACTCAGAGATCAACGTTAAAAAAGATCTTGAAAGCCAGAAGTCTGTGTACCGTTTCTACCAGAAGCTCCTGCGGATCAGGAAAAAGCACAAAGAGGCTGTATGGGGGGATATACGGGAATATGACCACGAAAACCGCAGGATCATCGCTTACAGCAGAACTGATCAGGACAGGCGGATCTTTGTCTGCGCCAACTTCAGCAGGCGCCCAGCGGTCTATAAGCTGCCGGAGGATATAAAGAACTACAGGATCATCCTCAATAATTATGATTCACTGGGACGGAAGGGACAGAAAGTGAGACTGAGGCCCTATCAGGCGGTCATTCTGAAGATGCTGCCTGATTAAAACGGCGGCCGTCCCCGGCGCAGCATCTCAGAACCGGGATGACTACAATAAAAAACTGAACCCGGGAAGACTGTTTCTGCAGGCGCATTTCCTTCAGAATCCAGTCTTCCCGGGTCACTTTCCAAAATCTCAAAAACCTGTTAATAACAGCTCATTGCAGCAGGGGCATGTACTACGGCCCCGGACCGAACCTGCCGATGGTCACTAAACGGCCGTCCAAAGCGTCTTCGATGTGTCCGCATCCCTCTCTTCCAGGCGCTCCTGGCATTTCTGCAGATAGTAGCCGTTGTCGTAATCTCCGTCAAGCCAGATAAGGTAGGGCAGAGCTTCCTCATAGCGCCCGGCCTTGTACAGCTCGACCGCCGATCTGTACACCCTTGCTCTGGAATTCAGAAAATCCCCCATTTCCTTAAAAGCCTCCGCGGACCGTTCGTACTCCCCCGCAGTGAAATGCTCCGCCGCCCGGTTATACCTGATGAGACGGACCGAGACAACTGTGATCATCACTGCAAGACACACAAGCACTGCCGTCAGCAGCGCCGTCAGGATCTTCCTCCGCCTGGCCATCTTTGCTTCGAAACGCATCTCCTCTTTCTTCAGCTCGGCAGATTCCACCAGCCATCGCATCCGGCCCAGGCGGACCCTGCAGGCTCTGCACAGCATATCGGCGTCCTGCCATCCGTGGATGGACTTATAGAGCAGCATGGCCTGTTCCAGGCTTTCTTCGGTGCCCTCCTCTGAAAGGCGCCCGGCCTCATCATAAATATCGCTCTTTGCTATCTCCTGCCTTGCGCCGCAGGCCATGCATACGCCTTCTGCATCGCCGATCTTCCATTCGATACTGCCTCCGCAGTTTCTGCATCTGCAAATCATATTTCACAATCCTCATTTCAATAAAAACAGAATCCCAAACCATTGCCGCCAAAACAGTGACCGTCCTGATGCGAATCAGCCTGAGTATTGCCATGTCCTTCACTGACCTGTATCAAAGAGCCGGTCCGTTTCTGTATGGCATTTCCTCATGCCCTGATCGTTTCACAGGGCTGTCAGTGCGTGACCTCTGTATTTCTGCTGGAGGGGCTCCTCATATGCCAGTATAGAGACTGTCCCATCTTCCTGCAGATTCCAGTCTTTTTTGAATGCCGATTGATGTTCCTCAATACAATTATACCGCAAATCCGCAGTAAGCCAAAACCAAAACATTAAACTCATTTTGCCGCCCCTGAAACGGCAGCATATTCTCGTCAGTCAGTCAAAAAAGTCCCCTTCAACTGCCGCAAAAAATGCACCGGTTGAAGGGAACTTCATTTACCCTGTTTCTTTTTACTTTTTGAATCTGACTCTGACATCGGGACCGCATCCTGCCCCTCTGATCGTAATATGTCCCTTCTCATTTCTGATAAGGCCCCTAATGTCTCCCTAATCTGCTAAGAACCAGAATACAGGACTGCCCCGCAATCATGCACATGCCGGCAAAAGACAGCTTCTGAAAAATCATGAGTGCTGCAGTCCCAAGGACCAGGCTGGCTGCGGGTCCTGCAGTAAGCAGTGTGAAATGGATGTCTTTCAAAACATCGTCTCCGGTCTTTTAAAAAAGCATCATATCTGCAGGAGAACTGCTGCGGCCTGTTATCAGGCCGCGGTTCCCGGCGCAGCCTGTTTGCTTAAGTGCCCATTTCTTTTTTTTACGGATCTGACTCGTTCCCATTCTGTTTTTCTTTTTCTTCATTCACACCGGCAAGATAATCCAGGCTTACGCCATAGTATACCGCCAGTCTGACAGCAGCCTCCAGCGGCAGGGGCCGCAGTCCTCTTTCATACTTGGAATACAGGGACTGGTCACACATCAGCTCACCTGCCACTGTCTCCTGCGTCAGTCCTCTGCTCTCCCTGAGCTGACGGATCTTAAGATTCACGTTTCTCCTCCTGCTATTTTTTCAAGCATACGGACATAGGCCAGAAAGGTCTCCCTGCCCGTCTCTGTCAATCTGTAGGTGGACCTGGGGCGGCGTCCCAAAAGCTCCCGTCTGCAGGTGACAAAACCGTCCTGTTCCAGAAACTCCATCTGTTTTCCCAGATTTCCCGGGGTGGCTTCCGTCATTTTTGTCAGGGTTGTGAAATCCTTTGGTCCTGTCATCAAAGCCGCCACTACTGCCAGCCGCAGCCGGGACTGGAATGCGGCGGGTATCTCGTGCAGTTCCATATGTCACCTTCCCTTCAGCTGCCGGCCAAAAAGCAGCAGCATTATCCCGGGAGCCAGTTCCAGCAGACAGGCAGCACCGGACCAGAAATAATACTTTCCTGCAGCGCCTGTCAGTATTCCATCACCAAATAGCAGAATGGCATTGCCGCACAGTACTGCTGCAGCAAGTACCACTAGCGTGATCCCGATGAAAATCATTCTCCCGTCATTTAAAAAATCTGCCGTAATAAGCAGAGGGATCAGCGGCATCAGCAGGTACAGAAAACTCCCGCCAAGAGAACATGCCCTGAAGAGGTAAGAAGCCGCTGCCGCATCATAACCGAGGCGAATTGCAATGACTGGAATGACCGGGCTTAAAACCATTGTCATGACCAGATACAGGAATATGCATATGCCCCATATATCGACCAGCTTCCGCGACAGCGAATTCATACCAAGCTTCCCCATCCTGCTCCTGCATGCAATAAAGCCGGCAGCCAGAATAAAGCAGAACAGCATTCCTGCAGCATTGCCGATATAGGACAGACGCCCCGCCGTATTAACAGAAGCCCGGAAAGCGGCAAGTCTCTGCAGGGCTGAAAATCCCTTAAAGATCAGCCATACTATTCCAAATCCAGTGAACCACGGTTCAACGGTCTTCATACCATCCATCGTCTGTTCCAGCATCTGTCTGATCAGGGAAATATCTTCTTTCGGATCTCGTCTGTACTCTTCCATTGTCTGCCTCCATATACTCTAAATTATAGATTATCTATATTTAAGAGTATATACAGCTTTACCAGAGAGTCAAGGACACTGTGTCCTGACCGCAAAAGAAGAATGAAAATCCAGAAAAGATTTCTGCATCTTTCTTTCCGGAACGACGCAGCCACAGTCCCTGTCTCTTAAATGTAATATGTTCCTTCACATTTCGGGGCCGTTCGGGGAGTATGCCGGTCTCCAGGTCGTTTTCTCCGGACAGCAGTTATTTATCTGAATTCTTCATATACCGGGCATCCTTATATGAACCGATCTTTATTATCTTTTTTTCCTTCAGCATCTTACTTAAAACCAGCTCCACCGTTTTTATGCTGATATCCGGTACTTTGGCGACTATGTCCTGCTTGGAGACCGGTACAATCGCTCCCAGTAAAATGTTCTCGACTCTTTCGGATTTTTTGGCTTTTTTCAATGAAATATCCGTAAATGATTCATCCAGATCCTTAAAACAGCGATAGAGTATCTGTAAAAAGTTAATTATAAACGGAATGTAATCGTTTTCATTCTCATGCCAGCTGACAGACGAGGTCTTTAATGCCGCATAATAGCTTTCTTTGTATTTATTGACCTGTCCTTCATACGAGATATATCTGACTATGTCATAACCTGACATATAAAGGAGCAGAACGGTTAAAAGCCTGGAGACTCTTCCGTTTCCATCCATAAAGGGATGTATGCACAGAAAATCCAATATAAAGCATGGAATCAGCAAAAGCGGTGAAATCTCCGAGTCCTGCCTTGCCTCATAGAATGCCAGAAGCAGCTGTTCCATATCAACTTTAACTTCTTTTGCGGAAACCGGTTTAAACCTGACTCGTCTGCTTCCATCCGGGCCTGTTTCCATGATGAAGTTGTCTGTTGATTTATACTTAACGGATACATGGGGATTGCTCTGGTCCAGCATCATCCTGTGAAAAGACAGGATCGTATCCTCATCCATATTCAGATGATCATGATCGACATGGATAAGATTCAATGCATCTTTATAGCCGGATATCTCCATTTCGTCATGGGTGACAGGTTTTGAGCCGTTTACGATATCTTTTATTCTTGAATCCGTTGTAACGATTCCTTCAAGGGCATTACTTCCTTTTACGGATTCAATAATGGCCCTGTTACGCAGCAACTCAAAGGTCTTCTCATATTGAAGTTTGCGAAACTCCTCTTTTGTCTTAAGGTCCGATATGATATTTGTTAATCCGATGATGTTTCCCGGTATGAATTCTTTCAAAAACAAATAATCATATTTATGCATCTGTTACTCCCCCCCAAAAAAATACTACCTAAATATTATCAATATTTAGGTAGTAAATCAATCCACATACAATATAAGTGTTCGCCGATTCTGCGTACCAGCCATCTCCCGGCCGGATTCACAGACTCCCTTTTCTATCATTTGCTGTTCTTTTGTCTTTATCTGCCTGACCGGACCAGAAGCGTCACGACTTCTATGCCCCTTGGGTCATTACTACTGATGTCAGCCATTTATTATAACAAATCTGCTGTGTATGTTATTCTTCTGATTCTTGCGGAGGCACAATCCTG
>CAMOGQ010000155.1 GCA_946614165.1 uncultured Lachnospiraceae bacterium | reverse complement strand
GCATGCACGGAATCTGTGAGGGGGGAGGTCAGTGATGGCCTTCCCTACCTCGATTCAGCGAGAGATACCTGTGCTATGATAGGGGGCGGCGCGAAGCGGCAGAAGGCGCCGTTTTGAGGAAAGGAGACAGAACCGGGCAGGGACACAGAGCGGAGATATTCCGGCATTTCATGAGTCCATGAACGGGAGGCAGATCTTAATGAATACATCGGAGTTTTTCGGACAGGAGAAGATCGGCAGGATCCTGCTGAAGCTGGCACCGCCCGTTATGCTGGCCCAGCTGATCCAGGCCCTTTACAACATCGTGGACTCTCTTTTTATAGGCAGGTATTCGGATACCGGCCTGACGGCCCTGTCCATCATCTATCCCATTCAGCTTCTTATGATCGCCCTGGCCGTAGGCACCGGCGTGGGCGTCAATACCGTAATGGCGGCAAAGCTGGGAGAGGGAAAGCAGGAGGAAGCGGAGGAGTTTGCCGGCGTGGGGACGCCCCTGGCCGCAGGTCTCTGGCTTGTCTTTGCCCTGGCATGCTTTCTGATCATGCCATCCTATGCAGGGCTGTCCACGGATTCTCCTGCCGTCATAGAGGACGTGACGGGGTACGGCCGGATCGTATGCCTTTTCAGCCTGGGACTCTTTCTGGAAAGCAGCTGGACCAAGATCCTGCAGGCAGAGGGGGATATGAAAACGCCCATGATCGCCCAGATCGCCGGGGCCGCCGTCAACATCGTCATTGACCCCCTTCTGATCTTCGGCATGTTCGGCCTGCCCCGGATGGGGATCCGGGGCGCCGCCATCGCCACTGTGGCGGGACAGATCGCCGCCGCTGCCATCGTTGCGGGAAAGGGCTTCCGGAAAAGCCCCGCGCTTTCTATGTATCCGGGACATATTTTCCGGATCCTGCGCATGGGCCTCCCCAACATTCTCATGCAGTCGGCCTATACCTTCTATATTTTCGGCCTGAATCTGATCCTGTCGGGCTTTTCCGACCAGGCTGTCACGACCCTGGGACTCTACTACAAGTGGCAGACCTTCTTCTTTATTCCCCTGGGGGCCATGCAGACCTGTATCATTCCGGTGGTCAGCTTCAACTATGCGGCCAGAAACATAGACAGGTGCCGGAAGACCCTGAGGGCCTCCATCCTCTTCGGCCTGGCCATGATGGCCGTGGGCACCCTCTGCTTTACCCTGATCCCGGTCCGGATGCTCAGGGTCTTTACCTCCGACCCCCTGGTGGTGGAGATCGGAAGGACGGCCTTTCCCATCATCGGCATAAGCTTCCTGCCCATGGTCACCTCCCTGATCTTTCCGGTCTTTTTCCAGGCGGTGGGCTTTTCCTTAAAGAGCTCCCTCCTGACAGTGATCCGGACGGTGGTGCTTTTTGTTCCTCTGGGTTATCTTTTTTCTCTCCTGGGCCTTAACAGGTTCTGGCTTACCTATCCAGTCACGGAGCTTCTCACCAGCATGACGGGCGCTCTCTTCTACAGAGACTTCCTGGAGGGAGACTATGTACGGACGCCGGCGCCTCTTCCGGAGACGGGGGGCGGACCGGCCCTGAAGCCCTCCGGCCCCGGTCTGATCGTCACCATCGCCAGAGAGCACGGCTCCTCGGGAAAGCAGATCGGAAGACGGGCGGCGGAAAAGCTGGGCGTCCCCTTCTACTATAAGGAGATGATCGCCCTGGCCGCCCATGAAAGCGGACTGGACAGGGAATTTATATCCGACATCCATAAGAATGCCCCGGACATTCTCAGGGACCTGTATCTGAGCTCCCATGCGGTCCGCATGGCCGTCAGGGCCCAGAACCGCATCATCCGCATCATCCGCAGGATCGCGGACAACGGCGCCTGCGTCATCGTGGGAAGAGCCGCCGACTATGTGCTCAGGGACTATCCCGGTGTGGTCCGGGTCTTCATCCATGCTCCCGCAGATTTCCGCAGGGCCAGGGTCATGGAGGTATACGGCGATACGGCCGCCCAGGCGGCCCGCAGCATCCGCAGATCCGATAAAGCCAGAGCTTCCTATTACAGACACATTTCGGGAAGGCGCTGGGGAGAAGCCGGCAACTACGAGCTGACCATCGATTCCTCCGCAGGCATCGAGGAATGTGCGGATCTGATCGCGGACTATGTCAGATCGCTGCAAAAAGGCAGGTCCTGACTCCCCCGCAGAAAAATGCAGAGAAAAAGCCCTGGCGGACTGCTTCCGCCGGGGCTTTTCCGTTTCCTCTGCTTATGCGGCCTTTTGCCTGAGGAGTCCCTTTATCCTCTGCCGGATCCGCCGGCCCTTCCAAGCAGGCGGTCGATGAAAAGAATGATATATCCAAGAAGGAGAAAGGCGGATACCATGGCCCCGCAGAAGAGCGCCACGCCGCCGGGGCCTGCAATGGCAGGATCCAGGAAGGCGTAGGGATAGCGGGTGATATCCGCCGTTGTGCCGCCGCCCAGGTCCAGTCCCAGAAGGCCCGCGCCGATCATGGAAAAGGCCAGATAGGCCAGAGCCAGGGATATCCAGGAGCAGGGGCCCCAGAGGGGCATCCTGCCCTTTTCGTCGAACAGGACCCAGTCGAAGAGGGCCATCAGGGGGACGATATAGTGGAGGACCACCAGGTGCAGGACCAGCTTTCCGTCCTGAAAGAGGGCGTCGGAGAGCATGAAGTGCCCGATCAGCATGGTGACCAGAAGAGAGATCATGGCCGTATATTTAAAAAAGGGCGCAAAGGTATGCGGATCGTCCCTTCTGACAGCCGTATGGACCAGGGCGCAGGCAAAGAAGGCCCAGGCGAACATGTTGGAGATGTTGGTGAACATGTGGGGGAAGTTGTCCGTATAGGCGCCTGAGAGAATGCCGGATCCGTCCAGCAGTCCCCAGAGACCGACTATAAGAAGAATGCTTCTCCACAGGATACATAAGGCTTTGGACCGGATTCTCATAGCAGCGTCCTCCTTTGCAGGCATGATTTCCTTTCTTAATACACGGATGGCCTCCGGATGTCAGGCTATTCAAAGAAAAGGGAAAAGGGCTTCAGTCTGTTCATCCTTTTGCCGTAGTCCCGGGGGCGTCCAGAAGCCTCAGGATCTTCGTCTCTTTTTCTGTAATCTCTTCGATCCTTCCGACCAGCTTCTTCAGCCGGGGACCCGGCGATAAACGAAAGCCTGCCGGAGAATCATTTAAAAAGCCTTCCCGGGGGACCGTCTCCAGCAGTTCGATATACTCGTCAATCTCAAAATCCGTGATGATGAATAAACACGCCTTTTCTTCCCTGACCTTTTCTGCCGCCTTTGCGGTGCCCATGGCCTTCCCAAGCTTCAGGATATCCGCTTTCACGGAAGAGGCTTCTGCCTCTGCTCTGCCGGCGGCCCGCGGCAGTTTTGCTTCTGTATAATCCAGGATCAGGTCGGCTATGTACTGGCTCTGCCACACTTTTTCATCTTCACTGATCAGGGAGACGGCCGCAGCGGCCGCTTCTTTTATATCTCCCGGCGTTCCATCTGTCAGGCACAGGCATCCGGTATACAGATACCAGGCCTGGAACTCGTCCGGAAAGAGACGGATCCCTTTCCGTGCTTTGGCAAGCGCCTTCCGGTAATGCTTATTCTCTATGTCCTGCATGCAGTCCTCCAGAACATAGTCGTCTTCAGCCCTGGAATCCGTCGTAAAGAACGTGCTGCCGCACCAGCTGCAGACAAAGCCGCTCCCTTTTCTTTTCAGATCCGTGCTTCCGCAGCCCGGACATCTCACAGCATCCATTTCTGTTTCACCTCCCGGAAGCAGGAGACTCTGCACCGTTTTTTCTGTCTTTACATTTTTCCTGTTTCTTAGCCGTTTGTCAGATCCTCCCTCTTCAGGATCCGGGGACAGGGGGCGCTTTCTTCCCAGACCATCAGACGGATCCCGAAGGCAAAGCCTTCATAGTCGATCTCCGCTACCGTAAAGGGATGCTCCTCCAGGGCAAGGGCCATGGAAGCTTCCTTTGTAAAGAGAGGATAAGTCCCGGCAAAACCTTTTTTCTTAAGGGCCAGGGATATTTCCTGCCTTTCCTTCCCGGCCTTTTCCTCTGCGGCAGGAGCATAGCGCCTTTCCGGATAGGGGAGGGAGGCCCGGCAGATCTTCCGGAAGATATGGAGAAAGAGGGCTTTCCTTTCCCCCTTCTTCAGGGCTTCTTCCAGGTCCTTTTCCAGGCGCTTCCTGTCGGCGAAGGGGAGCCTCATCAGAAGGCGGGCATGATCCATCTTTTTCACATAGGCGCTGTCCCCGGCTTCCAGGGCCAGGGTCCGCATACAGGTCCAGCCCTCCTCACTGTCGGGATACCTCCCGTCCAGGGATTCCTCCACAGGGGAAAAGGCGCGGAAGGGGCCGAAGCCTGTCAGGGGCAGAAGAGAGCGCTCCATGCCGTTTACGGCTTCCGGTCCCAGATAGGTATATTTGTCTGAAATCGTCCCGATCATGTAGACCAGCATGCGCCAGTGCTCATATCCCTTTCTCCAGAAGTGTCCGATCCGGTGATACTGATAGTACTCCCGCACAGACAGACATTCATCGAACCAGAGGGCCGGCCTTGAGTTTGGCAGGGCAAAAAGAAGGCCTTTCCGGCCGTCTTTTTCCATGACCCTGACCAGGGACCCTTCCGGAAAGTCTTCCGGCAGATCTCCCGTGACGCGGATATTTTTCAGGACCAGATAGTATTCCACCGCGTCGTTCATCATATATGGGATATAGAGGGTGCCGGGATCCTCCCGGGAGGGGACAAGCTCCAGGACCTGCTGCTGTATCAGATCAGAGACCAGAGAAAGGAGCGCCTCTGCAGTAATGGTTGTTTTCGACATAAATACCCTGAAAAGCATAAGAATCGCTGACCTGCTTTCCTGTCAGTATTGTACAGCAGGAAGCACCTTTTTCACAGGAAAAGATGCTCCGGCATGGCTGCTGAAGAAAGCATTCCCCCGGGGAATGGAGACGCCTGCCTGGCGGGTCAGGACAGGCATAAAAAAGTGAATATTGTATCATTGTATGCAGGCTTAAAATGCACAAAAATGTATAATGTATTTGCGCATAATGACGAAAATCACAATTTTAGGAAAAAAAGTCTTATTATGTTGACATATGTCGACACCATGAGTTTTACTAAAGCTAAAGAAACCTTTATAATAGATACGTTCTTTTATAGAGGAAGCGTTGGCAGGAGGGCAGATCAGGCGTGCAGTATTAAGGCTCTGATACTTTTACAGAGAGGAGACTACAATGGTAAAACCTGCGGGACAAAGTGACGACAATAATGAGAAGGCTGTAGGAATTACGGCAGATGCATCCGATACGGGGCACGACATCATCCAGGAGCTGATCAGGGCCAGGAAGAGCCTGAAGCTGACACAGAAGGATCTGTCGGCTGTGACAGGGGTGACTCAGGCGGACATCAGCCGGATCGAGAGCGGGTCCAGAAATCCCAGTCTGAAGCTGGTCAGGCGCCTGGCAAAGGGCGTCGGGATGGAGCTGAAGCTGGTGCCTTTGGGAGAAACGGATGAGGAGAGCGGAAAGGCGCAGGTATAATCTGAGATAACCAGAGGCATGACTGGTATTCTTTCCGGAAAGCAGGTCTCTTTCTTATATGTGAATTTTTGGGGGCTCCGGCTCTGCGGCATCCGGCTGCAGAGCCGGAGCTTTTCGTATGCCTGAAGACGGCTTTTCGTTGCCCCGCGGCCCTTCTTTGGATATGATGGAAGCGGAGGAAGGCAACGATGAAACGAATCCTGAGAATCGTCCTGCTGATCCTGCTGCTCATCCTTCCGGCAGGCTGCGGCAGGAGCGCCCCGGCTCCGGAGGCGTCAAAGACGCCGCCCGCGGCATCCGGGGAAAATACCGATAAGACAGAAAATACAGTAAATATAGAAAGCTCCCCTCTCTGGACGGATGAAAAGAGCGCCCGTGTCATGATCATCTCCGACCTGCACTATACCGGGGGAGGGGCCCTGGGGACATCCGATGTATCCGGCATGTCCTTTTCCGAAGAGATCACCGACGCCATCCTGCAGGAAGTCAGAGACCGCCGTCCGGATGCCATGATCATGACGGGAGACAATACCAACAGCGGAGGGAAAAAGGACGCCGCAGCCCTGGCGGAGAAGCTGGAAAAGGTCCGCGATGCGGGGGTGCAGATCATTATGACCACCGGAAACCATGACTTCGACGGCATGACCCCGCAGGAGTTCGAAGAGGCTTATTTCGGACTTCTGGAGCCCCTGGACCGGGACAGCGCCTCCCTCAGCTATACGGCCGCCGTAAAGGATCTGGTCTTTCTGGCCATGGACGACGGCGCCCTCCACCCCGGGGGGACGGGAGAGTTTTCAGGGGAGACCATGGACTGGATCTTGTCCATGCTGGAAAAATACAGAGATAAAAAGGTCATTTTCCTCTGCCATCACTCTCTCCTTTACGGGTCCCGGGAAGGCAGGGGAGCCGCCAACATGGTCCGGAACGAAGACCTGCCGGACCTGCTGCGCAGGGGCGGGGTGCGCCTTGCCCTGACAGGCCACATGCACTATCAGCATATCTCTGAGGAGGAGGGCCTCTGGGAGATCATAAGCGCCATGCCCTTTTCGGGCCGCCACCTGATCGGCTTCCTGGCAGCCGGCAGCCACGGAGCCGTATATAAGGCGGTGCCCGCAGATCTTGCCGCATACGCCCCCGCCCTTTCGGAAAAGCTCAGGGAAGCGGAAAGGGCAGGGGAGGCCTCCAGAAGAAGGGTCTTTGCGGAGATTCTGGAAAAGGAGAAGGTAAAAAGGCCCGAAAGCGACAGGGTGCTGGACCTGATCCTGCGCTTTTTTTCCTATTTTGAGGAGGGGACCATGTCGGACCACGCAGAGGAGATCCTCTCGGACCCTGCCTATCCCAGGATGATCGAAGTCCTCTGGGACTATAACTACGGGCCCTGGATGAAGGACGCCGCAGAGAACGCAGGGCACAGCAGCGTTTCTCTGGAGCTTTCATGGTAAAAACGAA
>CAMOGQ010000154.1 GCA_946614165.1 uncultured Lachnospiraceae bacterium | reverse complement strand
CCCTGGCAGGCACCAGGCCCAGAGGAAAAACCCCGGAGGAGGACGCCGCCCTGGAAAAGGACCTGCTGGCGGACGAAAAGGAGCTGGCCGAGCACAACATGCTGGTAGACCTGGGCCGCAACGACCTGGGCAGGATCAGCCGTTTCGGATCGGTCAAAGTGGAAAAGCTCCGGGCCATAGAGCGCTTTTCCCATGTCATGCATATCGGTTCCACGGTCCGGGGAGAGATCCGGGAGGACAGGGACGCTCTGGACGCTGTAGAGGCAGTCATGCCGGCGGGCACCCTTTCCGGCGCCCCCAAGATCCGGGCCTGTCAGCTGATCGGGGAACTGGAGGGCTGCCGCAGGGGCATCTACGGAGGCGCCGTGGGCTACATAGATTTTTCCGGAAACATGGATACCTGCATCGCCATCCGTCTTCTGTATAAAAAGAACGGACGGGTCTATGTCAGGAGCGGGGCCGGTATCGTGGCGGATTCGGTCCCCGAAAAGGAATTCCAGGAGTGCCTGCATAAGGCGGGAGCCTCCCTCAGGGCTCTGGAGCTTGCACAGGAGGAAGAAGATGATTCTCTTAATCGATAACTATGACAGCTTTTCCTACAACCTTTATCAGATGCTGGGAGAGATCCGTCCCGATATCCGGGTCATACGGAACGACCAGATGGGCGTCCGGGAGATCAGAAGCCTTTCTCCCGAAAAGATCGTACTCTCCCCCGGCCCCGGAAGGCCCGAAGATGCCGGGATCCTGATCGAAGCCGTAAAGGAGCTGGCAGGACAGATCCCTATCCTGGGGGTCTGCCTGGGTCATCAGGCCATCTGCGCTGCCTACGGGGCCAGGATCACCTATGCGGGCCGCCTCATGCACGGAAAGGCTTCGGAGACCCTCTTTGACAGGGACTGCACCCTCTTTGCCGGCTGCCCGGAAAGGGCAATGACGGCCAGGTACCACTCCCTGGCGGCGGACCCTTCCACGATCCCCGAGTGCCTGAAGGTCACGGCGGTGACCGCGGAGGGAGAGATCATGGCCGTATCCCACAGGGATTTTCCTGTCTACGGACTCCAGTTCCATCCGGAATCCATCCTGACGGAGAATGGCAGCAGGATCCTGAAGAACTTCCTGGAGGGATAGAAAGGATAGAAAGGGCAGGGCCGGTTTTTCATTTCTCTTCTTGATTCATCAGATAAAACCACATATAATAGGGAAAATGCCTGGAGGCAGAAAAAGAAGGGAAGTACATGAGCAGCAAAGTTGTCATGATCGTCTATCTGGTCATCCTGAATATCGTCAGCCTGGGCTTTATGGCCTATGACAAAATAAGAGCCATGGAGCACAGATTCCGTATTCCGGAGTCAGTGCTCCTTATTCTTGCCTGCGTGGGAGGGAGCCTGGGCGTTCTGCTGGGCATGTTCCTCTTCCACAACCGGGCAAAACGCCTCAAGTTCAGGTACGGCATTCCCGCCATTCTCTTCGTTCAGCTTCTGCTCTATGTATTTCTTGTACTGATATCCAATCGCGTCATTTTTCTCTGATACAGAATTCTGAATTTCCACAAGCTATGATTGCACTGAAAATCAAAAAAACAGGCCCATTTATGGCAAAGCTCCTGGGAGAGGACGTCTTCGACCTCTTCCTTCTGGAGCAGGCACAGATCCAGATGGCGGTGACCTGGGAGATCGACGGCCGCCTGAACCAGAAATTCTATGATTCCGAGACCTGGAAGGACCCCTCCCTGAGGCCCTATGACCTGACGGAGTGGAAAAGCATAAGGCCCCACTGCTACAACCTCATCCGGGGCCGGCAGACCCCTGCGGGCTTTTTATTTGTGCTCCGCCTGAAGCCGGAGCTGACTTCCTCCATCCTGGAAAAGGCGGGGCAGGACCAGCTGAAAGCCTTTGTCAGCGGCTTTCTTGTCAACATCCGCTACCAGGAGGGAAATGTGCAGATCGTAACGGCCGTCTCCTACTCGTCCTTCACCCTGGACAGGAGCGCGGGAGAGATCTGGGATAAGGCCTTCGTGCGTTTTCTCACAGGGAAAAAGATCGATTTCGACCTCATGCAGTAACCAAGCTTTAAAAAAGGGACCGTGTGCTGCCGGCCCCTTTTCCAGGCTTTTTCGCAGCACAGAAACGGGGAATAAGCTATGCCAAGACACATCATCAAACCTGACGACTTTACGGTACAGGAGCTGGACCGCATTTTCGACATCGCTTCCGACATCGAGAAGAACCCTTCGAAATACGCTCATGCCTGCGCCGGAAAGAAGCTGGCTACATGCTTCTATGAGCCCTCCACCCGGACAAGGCTCTCCACCGAGGCCGCCATGCTGAACCTGGGCGGCTCTGTTCTGGGCTTCTCCGAAGCCACCTCCTCTTCCGCAGCCAAGGGCGAGACCGTGGCCGACACGGCCCAGGTCATCTCCTGCTTTGCCGATATCATGGCCATCCGCCATCCCAAGGAAGGCGCCGCCATGGTGGCTTCCCTCAACGCCTCCATCCCCGTCATCAACTGCGGAGACGGCGGCCATCAGCATCCCACCCAGACCCTGACCGACCTTCAGACCATCCGGGCCCTCAAGGGACGCCTCAACAACTTTACCATCGGCCTCTGCGGCGACCTGAAATACGGCCGCACCGTCCACTCCCTGATCGCAGCCCTTTCCCGCTACGAGGGCATCCGCTTCGTCTTCATCTCCCCCGAGGAGCTCCGCGTTCCGGATTACATCACGGACATGCTGGACGCAAAACGCATCCCCTATCAGCTGGAGGAGCGGATCGAAGGCTCCATCTCCACCCTGGACATCCTCTACATGACCAGGATCCAGAGAGAGCGCTTCTTCAACGAGGAAGACTACGTCAGACTGAAAGACTTCTACATCCTGGATGCGGAAAAGATGAAGCAGGCCAGGAACGACATGTTCGTGCTCCATCCCCTGCCCCGCGTCAACGAGATCGCCGTGGAAGTGGACAAGGATCCCAGGGCTGCCTATTTCAGACAGGTCCAGTACGGCGTCTATGTCCGCATGGCCCTGATCCTGACGCTCCTGGACATTCAGGTCGACTGACAGACACATAAAGACTTTCCGCATATCAGGAGGATATACATATGCTGAACGTAGGCAAGATCGAAGAAGGTCTGGTACTGGACCATATCAAGGCAGGCAAGAGCCTGGCCATCTATAACCATCTGGGACTGGACAAGCTTCCCTATCCCGTAGCCATCATCAAGAACGCCCGCAGCAATGCCATGGGCAAGAAGGATATCCTGAAGATGGAATGCGATCCCGATCTGATCAACCTGGACGTGATCGCCTTCATCGATCCCAGGATCACCGTCAACGTCATCAAGAACGGAGAGATCGTGGAAAAGAAGGCTCTCAGCCTTCCTTCCGAAGTCGTCAACGTGATCAGCTGCACCAATCCCCGCTGCATCACCTCCACCGAGCACAGCCTGCCCCAGATCTTTACCCTGGCAGACAAAAAGCGCATGATCTACCGCTGCCGCTACTGCGAAGACAGATACCATGACAGAGGCGACAGGAGCTGGTACAGAAAGTAACAGGCTCTTATTCCAAATCCGAAAGAAAAAAACATGAACGAAAACAGTATTGAAATCACCTCCCGGGAGCTGGAAGATCTGGCCCCCGGGTCTTTCCTGCTTATAGACCTGCGGGACCGGACGGCCTATGACCACGGCTGCATCCCCGGCGCCATCAACATGGATCCGGACGCCCTTATGGCAGGAGAATGCAGCCTTCCCGCAGACAAAAAGATCGTCCTCTACTGCAAGTACGGCATCATCAGCGAGGAGGCGGCCCTCTTCCTCAGGGAGAAGGGCCTGGACGCCTGCCATCTGGCCCAGGGCTACGGCCGCTGGGCTCTGGAAGCCATTCAGAAGGAAGCGGAGAACGAGGAAAGGCGGGGCGCCATCGAAAGGTCCCTGACCAAAAAGTTCCGCCGGGACATCTTCAGCCGCTTTACCAAGGCCATCGTCCAGTATGAGATGCTCTCTCCCGGGGACAAAGTCGCCGTCTGCATCTCCGGCGGCAAGGATTCCATGCTCATGGCCAAGCTCTTCCAGGAGCTCTTAAAGCACGACAAGTTCCCCTTCGAGCTGGTCTTCCTCTGCATGGATCCCGGCTACAGCGAAGACAACCGCAGGATCATCGAGAACAACGGAAAGCTCCTGGGCATTCCCCTGACCATCTTCGAAACGGATATCTTCTCCTCCGTCTACAACATAGAAAATTCTCCCTGCTATCTGTGTGCCAGAATGCGCAGAGGGCATTTATACGCCAAAGCCAGAGAGCTTGGCTGCAACAAGATCGCCCTGGGCCACCACTATGACGACGTGATCGAGACGGTCCTTATGGGCATGCTCTATTCCGGCCAGTTCCAGGCCATGATGCCAAAGCTGAGGAGCACCAACTTCGAGGGCATGGAGCTGATCCGTCCCCTCTACTTTGTCAGGGAAGAGGATATCAAGCACTGGCGGGATTACAACGGCCTGCACTTTATCCAGTGCGCCTGCCGCTTCACGGATACCTGCACCACCTGCAGGGCCACCGGCGAAAGCGCCAGCAAGCGTCTGGAGACAAAGAACCTGATCGCCCGTCTGAAGGAGACCAATCCCCAGGTGGAAAAGAACATCCTCAAGGCCACGGAGAACGTAGTCCTGAACAAGGTCCTGGGTTATAAGAAGGATGGCGTCCGCCGCTCCTTCCTGGAAGATTACTGATTGAAAAATCAGAGAGAGAAAAAGATAACTGCTCTTTTCCGAAAATCAGAGGATGTTTTAGACCGCTTCCGTGCAAAAGCCGCCCCAAAAGGCGGCTTTTGCACGGATATTTCTTCGGCTTTTGAAGTTCGCATCATAACAGACTGCAGCAATGACCTCATCCGGTATTTATGCTCAGCTAAATCTGAAAATCAGGAGAAGCGGTCCCGTTCATCCTTTTTTCTTGAAATACCTGTCCAGAACATTGAGAAGATTGCTATAGTGCCTTTTCTTCTCGGTTTCATCCCTTAAGATACTTTCTTCAATTACGTCTATCATCTTTTTTCTAACAAACTGATCGGCTTTAGCTACCTTGTCTTTATCGTTTACTGTCTCTCCCCAGAACACATCCTCCACATCTCTGTTAAAAAACACAAACTCATATCCCTGACTGTCACAAAACTCTCTGATACTTTGAAATAATTGCCGTGTTTCCGGATTCCTGTCGCTGTCATCAAAGTCAATGCAGTAAACAACCGCTGTATTTCCCTTAAAATTCTTTACAAAGGAGTTGATTTCTTTTATCTTCCCACGATCTTTATATTTTGTTTTTGACTCCAGAAATATAGGTTTATAGGAAACTTGCCTGTCTGATGTATCATAATATCTGTCAATTGTGCTGAGTATATATCGGTAATCAGTATTAGCTCTCTTATTAGTCTCAACACAAAACAAAACCTGTCTACGCATCATCCCCTCCAAGAATGCCAATAAAATCCACCGCATCGGTATTAAAAGGGGAATCTTCTATAAACCCATTCCTATATGCATTTTCAGGGCTTAAATTTCCGTTATTGGTCCATGTATGTACAGTATTGATGCTTGACAGAAAACTGATAGATCCCTTGTTCTCTTTCAGAATTGACATCGGAGACAGATTATGCGCTGTAAAGCATAATTGCCCTTTCCCATAATACATCATAAACTCAATGATTTTATCAAGATACACATCATTTATATTGGAATCAAGTTCGTCAATAAATGTAATTCCTCCTGATGCACTTAAATCAAGATAGTCAAACATTTTGATTAATTTCCTGATTCCACGACTTTCAAACTCCTGATCCAGCACATAATCTTCATAAACCAGTTTCAGTCTGCATCTGTAATACTCCCTGTCCTCTCTGCGGTCAATCTGAATATCCTTTATTTCGGGTTTGAAAATATGCAGAAAAGAGCACAGTCTCCTAATCTTACCAGCATATTCATCATAAACGGGCTTCCTGATCATAACCTCATCAGATTGAATATAATACTCCTGCCTTTCGAGAAACTGAACCGTATCTTCGCTGCTAAATGACTCATTGTTCTGAATGAAATCCTTTAAATCTTCCTTTATAAAGAACTCTCTGTGATGATCAACTTCGTCTAAGTAGATACGTAGAGTTAAAGCAAACAAATATGGCCTGATGCTATTAATAAAAAAATCGATATCTTTCCTGATATCAGCTGTCTGCATTACAGAGGATAAGCACAAAGCAAAAGTCTGCTTTTTCAGAAGATTCAATGTCTTTTCCTGGTATATTTTAAACAAAGCTTCGTTTTTACAAGCAGCCACTAATTTCCCATTATCAACACGATAGACTACATTATATTTATTTTTGGAATATCTTCCATTTTTAATATACAGTTCCTCTGAAGCAAGATATATTCTCCTATCTTTGCCAGTTTCGAAAGATACCCTGTACTTACATATACATGGCTTTTTATCAAAAGTATCAAAAAACTCACATTCGATATATCCACTTTTTCTTTTTTTATTGATTAATGCATAAAGAGTTCTCTGTGTATCAGAATCTTCCAGATATGTGCTGTCTGTCAGTAATTCCTTAAGAATTTTAACTGCAGTGACTACTGCTGTTTTTCCAGACCCATTCTCTCCATAAATAGCTTTAACCTTATATTGTGACGGATCAAAATCATTTGAGATAATTCTTTTATAAAATTCAAAGGATACCGGCTTGTCAAGGTTTTTTATTCCACACACTTCCAAACGTAAAAGGTATATTCTGGCATCCATATTCTTTTCTCCAATTTCTTATGATACTTCAAAAAGGATTATTCATCGGCAGTTGTTATTTCATCACAGATTGATGATGTTTAAAGTAATAATATCACAATAATTAGTATGATAAAATACATTTCTCATTATTTTCTACTATTTTATAATTAATTTCCTTTTGCTGCCGCTTAGTATTAAACCGGTTCGTTTGTCAAGTACAAAAATTAGACAGATCGGGATTTATTTCA
>CAMOGQ010000153.1 GCA_946614165.1 uncultured Lachnospiraceae bacterium | reverse complement strand
TATCCCATTACGCGGACAATGGATAAACACCAACACATTTTTTGACTAACCCCATATGATTATATTGTAATGAGAATCACAAGACATCCGACTGCAGGATTATTGAGACAAATAGTTATTTGTTTTTCCGAAATATTCTGTCAGGGATTATCTTGCTGTACCTGCTCTGCCAGAGCATAGAAAAAAGATTGAGGCAGCATTTATCGCTATGGAGCAAGGGATTTGGGGCAATATAGGTATGTGCCGGATTGTGAGATGGAAAACTTTATAATTTGATTTCATACGATTGTATTTTTGCAAGCAATTAGAATTGTTGATCAGATTAAAAGGAAAAACCATTATTAAGATCAGCCAGAAATCAAGGCTTTTGGGATTATAGGCGGCAATATATACATGAATAACAAAAAGAGACTATTCATAGCTGGAATTCCATGGAGAAGATGTTTTAAGCCTTTTCGAGCTGTAATCAAGTCCTCAGGTCTGTATATATACACCTTTCGTGACAGACTTTTTTGAAACTGATTCATATGGCTGAATTCTCTCATAATTGTGCCGTTACGTTATACTGCCAGTGGATGGACAAATCAGGAAAGCTGATAAAGAATAAATGTATGTGATATCGCTGAAAAAGAGGAGGACCTCGCATAAATCAGGGAACGGAAAAGAGAAGAACCTGACCTGCACCCCTGGCCCAGGGAAGGTCAGTCAAAATGGAGGGAAAACTATGAGATCCGGACTTGGATGGCGCAGTCTTGACCCTGTAGAAGCGGTGGCTGCCGTTCATGAAATCGAAAACAAAGACACACTCCTTCGCATCGCATATGAAGCCAGAAATCCTGAGGCCCGCCGTCTGGCGGTGCTGAAGATCGGAGACAAAGAGCTTATGGCTTCTTTTGCAAAACACGATATTTCTCCCATCGTACGCAGACGTCTGGTGAGGGAACTGGATGATATAGAGCTGGTGCGGTATATCCGTCAGAATGACACTGACTGGTCGGTCAGAGACTCGGCTCTCGGCAGGCTCAAAACACTTGAAGAGGAGTAAAAAGTCTGCCTGATCATCTGATGCAGCAGGCAAGGCAGGCCTGAAAAAGAAATTCTGTCATGTGCCTGTACTGTCTTCCGGGCGGTCGATCTCCCGGGGAGACAGTGCAGGCACTATGCTTTACAGCCGGTTTGGATGAAAAGGGATGAAATTAACAGAGTATATGCGGATGACAGATGAATCTTTATGATGGAAGCACAGGGCATATGCCCGGACTAAGAGGCGGCACATATGGAAAAAAAGAACTTAACCGGTCCTGACAATACAGAAAAAATGAGAGTGTATCCTGACAGCGATTACACATTAGAAGATTATTATAAGGATTTTGAACTGGATTATCTGGGTTTTTACGGAGTGCCTGACCGGTCCGGCGCAAATACGGATGACGCGGAAAAAGAAGGAAATGATAAAAAAGGTGATCATCCTGCCGGCTGAACATGTGGATACCGTCTGTAACAGTATTACGGAGCTTTTTCCCTTTTAGACTTTCGTAGCAGATCCCTGGCATAGTTTACTCTGCGACGGCTCTGCAGGACTGCGCATCCAGCGCAGGTCCACCATAGACAAAAAGGGAAAGATCAAAGCCCTGGATGCATTCATTTCCCTCTATGAGTTTCTGCCCGGGATCCTGACCCGCTTCCTTCTGGGAAATCCCGCTAAGGACCAGGTCCTGTATCAGTATGTCACCGGCTTTCCGGTGGCGGCGGCCCTTACACAGACCTGGAATACAGATCTGATGGAAGATGTGGGCAGAGCGGTCTGCGCGGAAATGACAGAGTTCGGGGTGACCTGGTGGCTGGCACCAGCCATGAACATCGTGCGCAATTCCCTCAGCGGAAGGAACTATGAATACTACAGCGAGGATCCCCTGCTTTCCGGCAAACTGGCGGCCGCCGTGGTCCGCGGAGTCCAGGAAACTCCGGGGAATTATGTGACCATCAAGCACTTTGCCGTCAACAGTCAGGAGGAGAACCGCTACTACGTTTCCTCCGATCTGGACGAGCGGGCCCTCAGGCAGATCTATCTGAAGGGCTTTGAGATCGCCGTCCGGGAGAGCGCGCCCAGGGCTGTCATGTCCGCCTATAATAAGATCAACGACGTATACTGCGCCAATAACCGGGAGCTGTGCACCGATATCCTTCGCAGTGAGTGGGGCTTTGACGGCATCGTGATGACAGACTGGCTTTCCACAGGCGAGGACCGGACGGACGAGGCAGAGTGCCTGAAGGCAGGCGTCGACCTTATCATGCCCGGCGGGAAAAAGGTCATAAAAGCCCTGCTGAAAGCATACAGAGAAGGACGGCTTCCGGATGCTGCTCTTCTGAGGAGCTGCGGCCGGGGCCTCAATGAGATAACAGGCTCTTAACGGGCAGGGGAAAGGAAGGTATAATAAAGAAAAACAGATGCTTCCCTGAGGATGCGGATATGGATCCGCCAAAGAGATCAAAGTCTCCCGAAGCATCCGGTCTGTTCTATAAACTGTGTTGACAAGGAAAGGCGTAGAGATCATGAAAAAGAGAAAAATGAACTTGCTGGCTGCCCTTTTACTTTGCCTGGCGCTTCTGGCAGGATGCGGGTCAGGTACGGCTGCGCCGCAGAAAGCGGAGGAAAATGATAAAGAGGATACCGGACAGGAAGAACAGACGGCTGCTCCGGAAGAAGAAACGCAGGCGGAGGAGGAAGTATCCGGATCTGAAGAAGAGGCAGAAGAGGAGATACAGGCAGAGCCTGTGGGGACAGCGGCCTTCACCGTCTTTGGCGCCGAAGAGTCCAGAGCCTTCGAAGGAAAAGAACTGACGGCCGATCCGGTCTATCTGCAGACAGCCTCTTCTTCGGAGGTCTACTTCTGCGAAAAAGCCCTGGCCGGGATCGAAGTCCATCCCATAGTGGAATGGGCACAGGATTATTCCTCCTTTACCCTTTCGGAGGAGATCCTGGGCATAGTAGAACCTGTGGAAGCGGAGGAGGCTTTCCGTATCTATGATCTTTACCCGGAAGGCATTCCGATTAACTGCCTTGTCTTTTACCTGGAGGACGGGACCTGCGGAACCTTTGCCCTGGGCTATAACGGGAGCGGAGAAGAGCAGACATGGGAGTGCCCTGTCTATAAAAACTACGATTCCATGGCCCTGTCCCGTGAAGCAGAGGTCAGGGAGGGAGCCGAAGCAGAGGCACAGTAAAGAGCAATACTGCCGGAAGGTATGAAACTGATTCTGAAAAGGGAGGTAAAAGCGGATGGGCTACAGTGAGCTGATCAAAGACTTTACCCGGATCCGTTCCTATCTGCGCTCTTTCTATGTCTACGGCTTCCGCCACCGGGATGAATTTACCCTGAAAAGTGCCCGGAGCTATGACAACGAAAGGCGTCGTGTGGAAAGCTGGCTGGGAGATTACATGTCCTTCGGTCAGGATTCCGACGGCCGGCGCGTCTTTTTGTCCGTCGACAGCCGTGCCTCGGCGGAAAATCCCCTGTACCGGGCCTTCCGGACCAAGACCTTTACGGACCGGGACATTACCCTGCACTATCACATCCTGGATATCCTGAAGGTGCGGGGCGGGCTTTCCGTCACCGGGGTCATGGATGAGCTCTCAGATCGTCTGCTGGAATTTGAAAACTATGAAATGCCGGATGAATCAACGGTAAGAAAAAAGCTCAGGGAATATGCTTCCCTGGGCCTTCTTACTGTGGAAAAGCAGGGCCGTGAAAGGGTCTACAGCCTGAGCGAAGACAAAGTCTGTCTTTCCAGCTGGGACGAAGCGGCAGCTTTCTTTTCCGAAGCGGCACCCGCCGGTGTGATCGGATCCTTTATTCAGGACCGTCTTCCGGAAAAATTCCGGCATTTCCGCTATAAGCACCATTATATTCTGAACGCTCTGGACAGTGAGGTATTGTGTGAGCTGTTTTTGGCAATGGGAGAGCGGCGCACGGTCACCTTAACTGTACGCGGAAAGAACGCTGCGGTCCTGCCCCTGAAAATATATATCGGCACCCAGACCGGGAGAGAATATCTTCTGGCCATGTCGGTGGAAAGCGGCAGATTCTCATTTATCCGCATCGACCTGATCGACCGGGTCAGGGCAGGAACTGTTTTTGAGTATCCCGAAGGTCTGCAGGAAAGGATGCAGGAATTCTGTTCCCATATCTGGGGCGTGGCCGGAAACAATGTGAGGCACCTGGAGCACCTGGAAATGACCCTGTCCGTGGGAGAAGACGAAAGATATATTGTAGAGAGACTTGTCCGGGAAAAGCGGTGCGGCGTTGTGATGCAGGTGAGCGAGGGGCGCTGGCGCTTTTCGGCGGACGTATACGACCCGCTGGAACTGGTCCCCTGGCTCCGTACATTTACGGGCAATGTAACGGACCTTAAGTGTACGGATGAGTCTGTCCCTGCCAGATTCTGGAATGATCTGGAAGAGATGATGCAGATATACGGAGGTGGCGGCCATGCTGTTTCATGAAATCTACGGCAGCTACTTCCGCGCCGCGGATGTGATCCTGGGAATGGCAGTGGAAGGGAGTCTTACAGGCTCTGAACTGAGCCGCCTTGTAAAAGAGCATGCCTTCGGAGAAAGCCTGATGACCATTCCAGAAGGCCTGACCGGAGGAAAATGGAAGCTGCTTTATGAGGATTATTCGACGCCTCTGAAAACAAAGCCCTCCATGCCCCTGACCCTGCTGGAGAAGCGCTGGATGAAGGCCGTTCTGGAGGATCCCAGGATCCGCCTGTTCGATCCGGATAAGACGGGGCTGGAGGATATTGAGCCTCTGTTCACACAGGATATGCTGGTCTACTATGACCGCAGCACCAACGGAGACGATTATTCGGACACGGAATATATCCGGCATTTCCGTACCATCCTTGAGGCGCTCAGACTGGACCGCTGCCTTCATATCTCTTTTGTTACAAGAGATAAGAAGTTTTCAAAGCTGTTTATAAAACCTTCTTTTCTGGAATATTCCGAAAAGGAAGACCGGTTCAGAATGGTGGGAGCGGGGCGGAGCCAGCGCTGGACCATTAATCTGTCAAGGATCACGGAATGCACAATTGCCTCTAAAAATACGCCTATGGAGTTCAAAGCGGCAGATACTGAAACAGTCACTTTTGAACTGACCAACAGGTGGAAGGCCCTGGACCGGGTCCTGCTCCATTTTTCCCATCTGGAGAAGGAGACCAGAAGGCTGGATGAAGGGAAATACCTGGTAAAGCTTAAATATGACAAAGAGGATGAAAACGAAATCATATCCCGTATTCTTTCCTTCGGATCCGTCATCAGGGTATTGGAGCCGGAAAGCATAGTCATACAGATCCGGAGCCGGATCGAAAAGCAGATGCAGCTGGCTCCTCTTCGGAAAAATCCCCCTGATACGGACCGCTGAAGCGTTTATTACTGCGGGTCCGGGTGAGCATCCCCTTTTCGCAACTTTTTTAACGGGAAAAGATAAAAAAACCGTGCTAAAGTACAGCTATCAGATAAAAAGCGGCCCGTACAAGGAATGTACTTGGGAAATGTATCTGATGATGCCTATTAAACCACAGGGTGAATGACAGGGCCGGCAAAGCAGTGTATGCTTTGTAAATGCAGGATAAAAATCCATAGAAAGGAAACAGAAATGAAAGCAGAAATCATCATGACCTCCATGAATACTGTACTGCCGCTGGAAGGCATTGTCTGCCGGCTTACGGGTGTACTCTGCCCTGTTTCCTTCATGCGTGAAAATACTCTGATACGTAACGACCGAAAAAACTCATATCCGATCCTTCAGCGGACTTCTGACAGCATCCGGTGAAGTGTCTGTGATTTTGATGAGAGGCCGCCTGTATGGAGTATTTCCGTACAGGCGGTTTTTGTATCCGGCTGGAAGTCCGGCGGAAAGGAAGTGCAGGATGAACCCCCTCCTGATGAAAGAATGTAAAAGACAGAAGATGTCTCTGTAGCAGAATGGTATATGCGGCGGGCGCAGAACCCGTGACGGCCCTGGGCCTTTGTGAGTTCGAATCTCACCAGAGACATTTACATGGCACCGAGAACAAAACCTTCCCGTGGTGGTGCTGATTTCGACTGATTTGTTCAAAAGGGCGGTTTCGGCTCTTTGAGATAAACCCAGTGATGGGGATAAAGGGACACTGGTCCCGACTTGCCGCAGGGCGAGCTCATCGGAAAACCCATAAACAAGGTTCCGCCTTTCTGCCCAAGGGCAACCGCTGAGGGTATGGCGGGACCGGGATCGGCTGTACAGGCCTGGTCTCTTACCCGGAAACGGGGGAAAGAGCTTTATGGATCTATGGTGCGAGTTTCGCAAAAACAAGTGCTGTATTTATCTGCCGCAGGTCTCTTAAACCGAAAGGAAGGGACCAAAGGACAGAAGCAAGTCCGCAAGACGAGCAGGGCTGCGAATTCTGGGCCCTGTCCAAAAGACAGGGATGGGTAATGTACACCTCGCAGTCCACAAGCAATATAGCTCAATGGCAGAGCAAATGATTACGGTTCGTGAGGGCCGGTTCGAATCCGGCGGTTGCAGCCAAAGAGTGTACAGCTTCAGGAAAGAAAATCAACTTATTGTTCTGAAATATGAACACGCATGAAAGCCGCAAGCCTACATGTGAGAAAGTATCGAGTAAGTGCAACTCTAAGAGACGGCGGTCTCCGAATCCCGCAAGGAAGAATGTGCCCAAAGGAAATCTATAGCGTCCTGATGCAAGAGTTTGCTGGTTTTTGCAAAACCAGTGTTGATGTCCGCTACTGACTAATCCTCAGTGTGAGCACCGGTGCCAACGCCGGGGGATGCGGACAGGGCAGATCACGTTCTCAGTCTGCCTTTTTATAACTACCATCCTGAATGGCCTCTGCTGCCGGGAATCCGGCAGTAAAGGCTTATGGATCGAAAGAAAATGAAAGCTGTACGGCGCCGTGAACAGAACCTTCCCGCGGTGGTGCCGATTTCGACTGATCTGTTCAAAAGGGCGGTTTCGGCTCTTTGAGATAAACCCAGTGATGGGGATAAAGG